>CAKKRA010000144.1 GCA_919902475.1 Nitrospiria bacterium | reverse complement strand
ATAACGGGTAAAACCTGACGGCATATGCTGCGAAATGGCAATGGCTACAGGAAACTTTTCAGGCAAAACAGTTATTATTGACTGAAGCGCAGGAGGCCCGCCTGTTGAAGAGCCTATTGCCACTAAATCTATATTTGAACTTGCAATAACCTTTTGCGCTGCCTTGTCCACGCCGGCATATACAGCAGAATCCTTTTCAGGCGTCCTCTCCAGAGATATCTTTACCCTTGCCATTATCTTTTCAATAGGAAGCTCTGCAATTATCTCTACCTTTTTCAAAAGGTCGTTCTTAATATTTTGTAACTCATTTGATATCTTCTTTGAGGGTTTTGCCAGGAAGTCTACTGCACCAAGATCTAAGGCTGTAAAAACGCTTTTAGTATCTGACTGCGAGCTGATAACAATAACAGGGATAGGATTATTCGCCATAAGCCATCTTAAAAAGGTGAAACCATCCATATTCGGCATCTCTAAATCAAGTGTTATTACATCTGGCTTATGTATTGAAACGCTCTTTATGGCCTCTCTGCCGTCTGCAACAGCATCCACTACTTCAATATTAGGCGATGACTGGAGCATTGCTGCTATAGACTGCCTGTTGAATGCAGAGTCGTCAACTACAAGCACACGGATTTTTTTATTCAAACCAATTCCTCCAATCGGGGTCAGGGACTAACCCGTCTCCAGAATAATTAACCTGATTTAACTGCCTTTTGATACACCATATCATTCTTAAAATGCCTGAGTGTAAAGGCTGTTGAAATATTTATCAGGGACTCGGAGTGGCCGAGCAATAAAAAACCAGAGTTGTTCAATTTTTCATAAAACATGTCAATAACCTTTTTTTTTGCGGGCATATCAAAATATATGATTACATTTCTGCAAAATATAACATCCATTCTGTTAATAAATGCAGATTTATCAGAATCAAGCAGATTAAAATATCCAAAATTGACATTTTCCTTTACCTTATCAGAAATCTTATAGCTATTCTCTTCTTGAATAAAATATTTTTTGATCATTTCAGCAGAGTCTGTTGTCCTGAAGGCGTGCTTCTGATATACCCCTCGCCTTGCAGAATGAAGCACCCTGTGGCTAATATCAGTCGCAAATATCTCTATGTTCAAATCATTAAACATTTTTGATTCTAAAAAGAGCATTGCTATAGTATATGCCTCTTCCCCTGTTGAACAGCCGGCGCTCCATATTTTTATCTCTTTGCTGCCGTCTCTCTTTTTTATCTCTCTTATTTCCGGCAGTATCTCCTCTGAAAATGCCTTAAGCTGAGCCATCTCCCTGAAGAAATAGGTCTCATGGTTTGTAACAATATCAAGGAGGCTGGCTAATTCAGCGTCCTTTTCCCTGTCATATCTTAAAAAATAGTAGTAATCCTTAAAACTTCTGAACTGATGCCTTTGGACGCTGTTTGTCAGCCTCATTCTGAGGATGTCCTTTGAATTCTCATCAAACCATACACCGCTGCTTTTGTATATCAAATCCTTCAGGAGTTTGAATATTTCATCGCTTAATTCAATAGGCTCGTCATTAAACATTGCTGTCCTTTATTTCTCAATCTTCCCAAGTATATCGCTTGCATATTGTTTAAGCATGGCGTCTTTCTCCATGCGCATTAAATCCTCAAGCGCGCTTTTTGCGCCTTCTGTTTTTAGCTGACCCAAGACCTTAATTGCAGCAAGTTTCACATCCCAGTCTTTATCATTTATAAGCTCAACTATCTTGTTTGCCGCCTTCTTGTCGCCAATCATGCCAATGGCGTCAATAGCAGCGATTTTTACAACACCAACCTTATCATTTAGCATTTCTATTATCGGCTGAACTGCATCCTTTCCGCCAATCTCTGCTATTCCTTTTACTACTGCAACCCTTATCCAGATATCATTATCATTCAATAAGGAAATCAGCGGATTAAGAAATTTTTTATTCTTCTTGCCGACTATTACGGAAACTGCTGCGTAACGCACCTGCTTCTCTTCATCAGTAAGGGCAACCATAAGACCGCCTTCTACAGCAGGGTCATTTATAGAGCCAAGTGCATTAACTGCGCATTGCCTGACATAAGGGCTTTCATCCTTCAGCATAAATAATAGGTTGCCAACCGCTTCTTTAGCATTTATCTTCCCTAAAATCCTTGCCCCGTTGCCCCTTATATTCTCATTCTCATTAGAAAGCATTTTAACAAAATGTGAAATCAGGGATTTATCCTTAATCCTGCTTAAGGCATCAACCGCGGCCTCCTGCACATTCGGATATTCATCATTCAGAAGGTCTATCAATGCCTTAGAGGCAGCGGCATCACCGATCCTTCCAAGCGCAAGGGCGCTCGTCTGCCTTACATGCCCGCTTTCATCGCCTATTAGCAAAATAAGGTGATTAACAGATTTCTTGTTTCCAATCTCGCCTAATATCCTTGCAATCGCCTCTCTGACAACCTCATTCCCTTTTGTAATCTCTTCAATTACTGCATCCTCAGCATCCCTGCCTATATTGATTATTGCAGTTATGCTTTCATTTTTACAATCGCTGTCTATCAGTTCCAGCAAAGGCTTTACTGCACGCAGGTTCTTTGACCACCCGAGCATCTTTATTGCTGAACTTCTGATCTTTGGATTGAAATTTTCCAATGCATCTATCAGATATGAAACAGCCTCATCGTTTAATGTTTCTTTGACCTTTAAAATAATTTTGTCTCTAATGTTCTTTTCATTATTCTTTTCATAAATATTGATAATAGAATTAAGGGCAGGGTTTTTTAACTTTTTATCTTTAAATGAGGTGGTAAGCACATCCAATGCCTTTATATCGCCTATAGCGCCGAGGGCTTCTACAACAGCCTTTTCAACGCCATTTTTATTTATCATCTCTATTAATACATCAACTATTTTCGGGTTGCCAATCTTCTCTAATGCCTTAATAACTGTGTAAAGAAAAAGCTTATCATCGCTCTCTTTCAGCGCTTTTAGCAACGGTTCTATTGCGGACTCATCCCTTAATTTTCCGAGCGACTCAACAGAGGCAAGAGATACATTTTCATCGGCGTCAGACAAGCCGTTTATCAATGCATTGGCAGCCCTCTTATCATTGATATCGCCTAAAATATCTGCAACAAACTTCCTGACATCCCTGTCGTCATCCTTAAAGGTATCTATCAGAAAGGGGACGGATAATGCGCCAAGCTTTGTCAATACCTCCACAGCAGCATTCCGCAGTCCTGCATTGTCTTCTGACCTCAGGGATGAAATCAGGCCGATAAAAATCTTGTCATTGTGTTCAAAATTCAATAATGCCGGAACAGCGGTCTTTCTTACACGCCAGTCTTCATCACCTAATGCCTTGAGCAGCGGCTCTATGCATTCTTCAGTGCGAAGCTCGCCGAGCCTTTCAACTGCACGGCGCCTTATCTCGGTTTCCTTTGATGACAGGTCATTAATATATTTATTTATTTTGTTTATCATTTGCAATTAACCTCGTTAAATAAGATTGCTTCAATTAAAGATTTAATGACCTCCTCTTATTCTTTATAAAATCTTCTAATGTTTGGTTAAAGTAATTTGTAGCAGAGGCTATATCAGGCGGCACTCTCTCTTTATAAAGTTTTCTGCCCTCTTCAATCTCAGCCTTTAATACCTCATAAAATTTGTTATTTCTGATGCCATTTTCAACAGCCTTTTGATTATAAAGCGCGATATCGGATATAATAATCCTTGCAAATCTCATTGCCTTTTCATGTTCAGGCGACAGCTTCTCAGCCTTCTCCTCTATTTTTACAATTTCCTCTTTTTGAACAGGCGGCTGCTCAACTGCCATTGCGCCAAATGCTGGCGGCAGGGATATCTCATCGTTCCTAAAGGCTGTAACATCATTTTTGATTAAATCAATCTTTTCCTCTGCTCTCTTTTCTTCATAGCCTCCTTCTATTGAAAGCGGAGGCTTATATTCCTTTTCAGCAGGCTTTTGATATTCACCATGAGTCTGCTCAGAAAAATTAGTTTCCAATAAGCTCTTGACCTTAGCTATAAGGCTGTCCCTTATATGATGTTTTTCAATATAATCATCTGCGCCAAAGAGGGACTGCGGCTCTCTTTTGTATCTCGTCTTGTCATATATAGAGGCAATTAATATTACGATAGTGTCCTTCAGCCTCTCGCTGTTTTTGATTATCTCGCTGATTTCAAAACCGAATATCTGCGGAAGCCCCACATCCAATATTGCAACTCCGGGTCTTTTTTCCTGTATTAAAGAAAGCGCTGTCCTCCCATCAGATGCATGCAGCACCTCAAAACCATGTTCAACTAACAGATCATTTATTATCTTGCTTGCTGCGTCGCCATCCATTGCAACAAGGATAATATTTATATTTATATCTTTTTCTGCTATTTTTTGTTCAGGTTTTGGCGCCTCATAAATTGTTTCTGGAGCTTCCTTTGCAGGCGCTTTAGGCGCAAGGGACTTTTTTACACCTTTCTTTACTGCAAACATCGCGTAGCAATGCCCGCATCTGACCTTTGCCTCTCCTGTTGAAAGGGCTTCATCGTCTACTTCAATTTTTTCACTGCATTTAGGACACTTAATAACCATTAAAACTACTCTCCTTCTGCATCTTGAGCTTGATTAGCCGAATCGCTGCTGGATGACTTCAAACTGATTCTTTCGCTTACTGTTAAAATTCTGTCTAAGTCTATTAAAAGTATAAGCCTGCTGCCTACCTTTCCCAGTCCCTTAATAAATTGGGACCTGATACCCTTTACAATCTCCGGAGGGGGGCTTATATCGCTCTTTCCCAGGGAAAGTACATCTGTTACTAAATCAACAATCAGCCCGATTATCTTTCCATTAAGTTTTGCAATTATAATCCGCTCTGATGACAGGGGCGACTCAGGTATTTTTACTCCAAACCGCTTTCTCAGGTCTACTATCGGAATGATATTGCCTCTTAGATTAATAACGCCCTCTATAAACCTCGGCGCCTTTGGTATTGTTGTAATCTTTAAGGGCTTGACAATCTCTTTAATCCTCATGATATCCAGTGCGAAATCCACTGCGCCAATAGAGAATACAGCAAATTTAATCTTATCGTCTTCTGTTTTATTTACTATATTTGCCATAGCTTAATTATCTTTTTTTAATACCCTGTCAAGGTTTAAGAGTATTAAAAGCCTGTTGTTTGTTCTTGCAACGCCCTTTAAATACTCCGCATCAACACCTTTAATAATCTGCGGTGTGGGTTCAATAATATCTTCATTTATCTTTACCACGCCGGTAACAGCATCAACTATAATCCCTATAAGCTCCTCGTCAAAATTTACTATTAAAATTCTTTTTTGGCTGTCATTAGAAAATTCGTTTGCCTCTGATAATCCCAGCCTATTTTTCAAATTGTATACAGGTACTATAACGCCTCTGAGGGATATTATCCCTTTAATATATGAGGGCACTCTCGGAACCCTTGTAATCTCAACAGGCCGAATAATCTCTTTAATCCTGTTTATGTCAAGGACATACTCTTCATTTGATAATTTGAATGCAAGGAGTTCTATCTTTTGCTCATCAGCATCCGGCGCTGCTGATGTCATCTCATCTGCAATATCCTCACTCTGCATTTCTCCTGCCTCAGTATCCGGCGATAAAAGAGCCTCGTCTTCCTGCGGCTTGATTAATGTTTCTATTTTTGCCTTCTTGGAAGCATTGTTTCGGGGTTTCTTTTTATTTGAACCCTTATTTGCGGATAAATCTGACATTTTAAACCTCTTTTATTTTTTTTAACTTGCCTTTTTTGAGCTCATCAGAATAAATACATATGCTGTTTCTCTTTGTCTTTGCATCATAAAGCGCGTCATCTGCAAGTTTTATCATTTCTTCATAATTCGCAACCTTTTCTTCTGGATATGTCACTATTCCAATGCTTACAGTAACCTTAATGCCGTCTTTAAGCTCCGCATTCTTTGCAAACTGATAACCCTCAACTGTCTTAATAATCCTGTTTGCAACTACCTTAGAGCCTTCGCCGTTTTTCTGCGGGAGTATAACCGCAAACTCGTCACCGCCGTATCTTGAAACAGTGTCGTGTTCTCTGACAGAGCCGACAAGAATCATGCCGAGCTCTCTTAAAACAAGGTCTCCGATAAGATGGCCGTGGGTATCATTTATGTTTTTGAAAAAGTCTATATCAATGAGCATGCAGGATACCTTCAGGTTATACCTCTCTGAACGTTTAAATTCCTTTCTCAGGCATTCATAAAAGTGCCTTCTGTTAAAAAGCTGTGTAAGATGGTCAATGACGCTCAGTTTTTCTAATTCAAGATTCTTGGTCTTTAAATCATCCTGCAAGGCCTTTATTCTTAAAAAGACCTTGACCTTTGCAATGAGCTCGTCAGAATTGAACGGCTTGATAATATAATCATCAGCGCCAATCTCAAGGCCCCTTATTTTATCAATAATCTCTCCCCTGATAGTCAGCATTATCACAGGAATGTCTTTCAATTCCCTGTCCTTCTTAATAAGAGACAAAAATTTAAAACCGTCCATCCGGGGCATAATAACGTCGGAGATTACTATATCCACCTTTTCCTTGGATAATATCCTGAATGCCTCAATGCCGTCCTCTGCCTCAAGATACGTATTAAATAACCTGGCATTTTTCAATATCTCAATCAGATTTTTTCTTGTCTGCTCTGAATCGTCTATTACTAATATCCTTTTTTCCATATTTAACCCTTAACCTCTTCTTTATAATCCTGAACTGATTCTTCAATGAGCGCAGAGACATCAAGCACTAAAACAGTCTTCCTGTTTCCAAGCTCAGTTGCGCCGGCAACACCCTGGATGCCGGACAAAATTTTTCCAAGGGATTTTATAACAATCTCCTGCTGGCCAAGAAGGGCGTCAACCACAAACCCTATTTTTCTATTCGCAGAGCCCACAACAACAACGTACATGCTGTCAGGGTTTACATCCTTGCTTTTCATATCAAAGGCATCCTCAAGACGCAGTATTGGCAGCGTCCTCTCTCTTAACTGTATAACCTCTCTCCTTTCAACTGTCTGGATGTCCCTCTTTGTTATCATCAGGCTTTCAGATACAGAATTTATCGGCAGCGCAAAGATGTCATCTGCAACCTGAACAATCAATGCCTTTAAAATCATCAGTGTCAGCGGCAGTGTTATTATAAACCTTGTTCCAGCCTTCTCCTTTGTCTCAATATCAATTGTACCGTTTAATTTAATAAGGTTTTTTCTTACAACGTCAAGGCCGACACCCCTGCCCGAGACCTCTGTAACAACCTTACTGGTAGAAAATCCAGGTGTAAACAAAAGGTCTATAGCCTCTTTTTCTGTCAAGCTGCTGTTAAGAGCAATCAATCCCTTTTCTACAGCAATATCCTTAACCCTTTTGATATTGATGCCGCCGCCGTCATCCTCAACCTCTATAACAACATGGCCGCCTTTCTGCGTTGCAGAGAGTTTAATTGTTCCTATCTCATTTTTACCTGACTTGATTCGCTCCTCTTGAGTCTCAATGCCATGGTCAACTGAATTTCTGACTATATGCATAAGGGGATCTGCAATCTCTTCTATCATCAATCTGTCTAACTCTGTCTCCTCGCCAAAAATCCTGATATCAATAATCTTCCCTGATTCCCTTGAGAGCTTCCTTGCCATCCTCGTTAATCTGTCAAACAGATTATTAAGGGGGACCATCCTGACCTCCATCAGGCCCTCCTGCAACTCAATGAGTTTTTT
>CAKKRA010000143.1:1493-1928 GCA_919902475.1 Nitrospiria bacterium | reverse complement strand
TTAATATTAGGAGAGCTTCCAGATAAATCAGGGGCTGCGGGGGTAATATTAATCGCAGCAGGCGCTTATACATTGAACCTTCATATGAAAAAAAAGGGGTTGTTGAAGCCGATAATGGCCATTATAAAAGAAAGGGGCTCTCTTATGATGCTGATTGTTTCATTTATCTACAGCATAACCTCAAGCCTCGGAAAACTCGCAATACTCCACTCAAGCCCGATATTTTTCGGCGCACTATATTTTATTATTTTAGCCCTTGCCTTCACACCAATAGTTATGTTTAAATCAAGAAACAATTTGGGCCAGATAATTAAAAATTATAAGTACTTTGGCTTTCTCGGCTTTTTCCATTCCTTGATGGTAATAACCCACATGGTCGCCATGAGCCTTACACAGGTTACATATATGATTGCTGTAAAGAGGACAAGCCTTCTA
>CAKKRA010000143.1:0-1483 GCA_919902475.1 Nitrospiria bacterium | reverse complement strand
AGCGCAGGCTATGGCTATTTTCTATTTAAGGAAGAAAAGATGAGGGAGCGGCTGCTGGGGAGCATTTTGATGATAATCGGTGTTGTACTGATTGTTATCTTTTAATAAGGGCACGGCACGCCGTGCCCTTACAAGCTTCCCTCTCCCCTTGTGGGAGAGGGTCAGGGTGAGGGGGCATAATTGATTCAAACTATTAGACTAAAAAAGAACGAGGAAAAGAGAATCTTAAACGGTCATCCATGGGTTTTCAGCAATGAGATAGAAAATTTTTCATCACAAATTGAGCCTGGGATTATTGTTGATATAGAAGACTACAAAGGCAGATTTATTGGCAGGGGATATTTTAATCCGCGCTCACTCATATCTGTAAGAATACTCACAAGGGAAAAAGAGGAAATTGATACAGCCTTTTTTAAAAAGAAGATACAAGCCGCCTATGAACACCGAAAGGAAATATTCCCATCTGAAAAAGCCTATCGTATTGTATACAGTGAAGGCGATTTCCTGCCCGGCCTTATTGCAGATAAATATGAAAATGTAATTGTAATTCAATCACTCACTGCAGGCATTGAAAAGCAGTTGGATAATATCTGCAATATTCTAATTGAGGAATTTAAGCCAGAGGCAATAGTAGCAAGGAATGATGCAGGAATAAGGGAGCTTGAAGGTTTACAACTTGAAACGAAGATACTGTACGGTAAGCTGCCTGATGAATTGGTTATTGAAAGAAATGGCTTAAAATTTAAAGTTGATATCCTTTCCGGCCAGAAGACAGGCTTCTTCTTTGACCAGTGCGAAAATTATCTGAGGCTTGCAGATATTGTAAAAGGCAAAGATGTCCTTGACTGCTTCTGTTATATCGGCGGCTGGTCTTTACATGCCGCAAGATACGGCGCAAAAAGCGTGATTGGAATTGACTCATCTGAAAAGGCTGTAAGTACTGCGAAGGAAAACGCTTTATTAAATGGTCTTGCGGATAAATGTAATTTTGAAATAGCGGATGTTTTTGAGAGACTAAGAGGGCTTAATAAAGAAGGCAAAAAGTTTGATGTTATTATATTGGACCCGCCAGCCTTTGCAAAGAGCAGGGCAAAGATTGCAAGCGCCATTAAAGGCTACAAAGAAATAAACCTGCAGGCGATGCAATTGCTAAGACCTGGCGGTTATCTGATAACCTGCTCCTGTTCATATAATGTCAGCCGCGAGCAATTCCTTGATATGTTAATCAATGCAGCAGTTGATATAAAAAAGGATGCAAGACTGATTGAGTTCAGGGCACAGGCAAGAGACCATCCAATGCTCCTTGCTGTAAAAGAGACAGCGTATCTGAAATGTGCAATTCTGCAGATGCTGTAGAAAAAGATTACTGTTGACAGAAAGGTTTTTGATGTGATACTTTATTTTCAGGCGGGCGATTAGCTCAGTGGTAGAGCACTGCCTTCACACGGCAGGGGTCGTTGGTTCAATCCCAACATCGCCTACC
>CAKKRA010000142.1 GCA_919902475.1 Nitrospiria bacterium | reverse complement strand
AAAGAAGCTCCCTGTCTCAATGGAGCATGCCTTGCAGATTGTGGGCAAGGCGTGTGCAGCGCTTGATTATGCACACAAAAAAAAGGACTTAAAGGGTCATGAGCTTAATCTTATCCACAGGGATGTGAGCCCGCAGAATATCATTGTTTCCTATGAGGGTGATGTAAAAATAGTTGACTTTGGCATTGCAAAGGCAGCATCAAAGACATCAGATACAAGGACAGGCGTGTTAAAGGGAAAGATTGCCTATATGTCTCCTGAGCAGGCATGGGGGAGGCCTATAGACAGGCGGTCTGATATCTTTTCCCTCGGCATTGTCTTGTATGAACTGCTGACAGGCGAGATGCTCTTTAAAGGCGATACAGATTTGAATACATTAGAGAAGGTGAGGGATGCAAAGGTAATCCCACCGACAAAATTCAATAAAGAGATACCAACGGAGATTGAAAATATACTTTTAAAGGCATTGGCAAAGGAGCCGCAGGAGCGCTATCATTCTGCCTCTGAGATGCAGAATGACCTTGAAACTTATATACATGCAAATAAGA
The DNA here is from genome assembly GCA_919902475.1 of Nitrospiria bacterium. Lineage (GTDB taxonomy): Bacteria > Nitrospirota > CAKKRA01 > 9FT-COMBO-42-15 > 9FT-COMBO-42-15 > 9FT-COMBO-42-15. The sequence goes on along the minus strand of CAKKRA010000142.1, from coordinate 9,707 downwards.
CAATGCCCGGCACACTCAATCTACAAAATTATATGCACACACTGTTTAAGGATGAGATGGAGGCAGAGGCAAAGGCGCTTGAGGAGGAGGATACGATTGTTACTGCACACCTTGAAAAGACAATGGCTGCACCAGTTGGAGGCGAAAAAAGGCCTGCTGCAAAGGCAGTAAGCAAGAGGCCGCCGGCAAAAAAAGAGGAGGAGGACATGTCTGCCGAACAGGCAGGAAGGGCATCCAAAAAGAGGGAAGGCAGTCCGATAAAATACATAATCCTTGTTTTACTCATCTTTTCCATAGGCGCCCTATTTTTCATTAGGCCGGAACTTCTTTTGCCTGCTAAAAAGGCCCTGTCTGATTATCTAAAGCCTCATGAGCCTGCTGTTGTATCTCAGGGACAAACAGAGCAGATACAGGCAGCTTCTGAAAAACCTGCAGAAAGGAGCGTGGAAAAGGAGGCAATTCCAATAGCGCAGAAGGTTGAAGAAAAGAAGGCGGAAAGAATAGAGGAAAAGAGGGAGATTGTTTCCAAACAGTTAGGATACGGCGGTATTGTAGTTGAATCAACACCCCTTGGCGCTGATATATTTTTAGATAACAAGGATACAGGGCTTAAAACGCCTGCGAGCATTCAGAATCTGACAGCAAATGAAGGACATAATATCAGGCTTACATTAAAGGGTTATAAGGAGTGGAGCGATACTGTTTCGATAAAAGAGAATGAAAGGATAACTGTAACATCTAAGTTGAAAAGATTGTACGCCAGCGTACTAATAGATTCAAAGCCAGAGGGCGCTGCGATATTTATTAATAATCAGAATACAGGGAAAAAGACGCCGGTTACCTTTGCAGAGATAAACCCAAATGAGCCGTACAATATCAAACTCCATTTATACGGTTATGAGGATTGGGGCAGGACAATAACATTAAAGGAAGAGGAGTATACAACCTTATCCCCCAAGCTCTCAAGGCTTTATGGCAGTCTTACAATAAATGCGATTCCATGGGCAGAGATTTATATTGAAGGGGAACCCAAAGGGACAACGCCATTGGCAGGTTTAAGGCTGCCGGTGGGAAAATATTCTGTAAAGCTGATAAATCAGGAATTGAAGATTGAGAAGTCGGTTGATGTTAAGATTGAACACAATGAAACAGCAAAGGTTGTTGTGGAGATGAAATGAAGATATTGCTGGCAGACGACAATCAGGACATTGTGCATCTTGCAAGAAGAAAGCTGGAAAATGAGGGCTACGATGTATTTTCTATAACCAATGGCGCAGAGGCGCTTGATATCGTAAAATCAACAGACATTGATATTATGGTTTTAAACATCAACCTTCCATATCTCAGGTGGAATAAGATAAATAAAACCATGAAAGAGAAAACAGATTCTCCAGTAATTTTCATCCTCCCGGAAAATTTAGAAAGGGAAATTATTCCGGCAGGGACGAACATCCATTATATCCAGAAACCTTTTCACCCTGATGAACTCTACAGCAGCATCAGGATGGCTGTTCAAATCAAGAAACTGCATCTTGCATTGAAGGATAAAGAGGCGGATATAGAAAAGACATCTGTTTTAAATGAGCATGGATTTAGCAAAAAAAATGTGATGAAAAGACTGTTAGAGGAGACCTCAAAGGCAAAGAGGTATAAGTATTCCCTTTCCTGCCTTATATGCGAAATCAATAAGAGCGGAGCATCATCGCTGAATTCAAAAAGGACGGCTGAAGACAATCAATTAAATGATTACATAATGAAGCAGTCTGAAAAGATTGCAGCAAGTTGCACGAGAAAGAGTGATATAATTGATAGATACAATGCTAATAAATTTATTATACTCCTTCCGCATACATTTTCAGACGGCGCTATTGTCTGTTCCGTAAAGATTATAAAGAGGATTTTAGACAGCGGACTTAATTCAAGGGGCAGTCTTTCTGTAAATATCGGCTCCGCAATCTTTCCAGTAAATGCAGATGATGACCAGGAGCAATTGATAAACAGGGCAGTAAAGGCTTTAAAGAAGGCAAAAAAGACCGGAGGCAGCATGGCTGCAGCAGCATAGGGGATGCAATACTGGAAAATTTATCTATGAAACAGAATGCCAATAAACATATGGTAAAGATTTTGATTGTTATATGCCTCTTCTTTGTTTTTATCGGTCATGGCGTCTTTGCATTGGAAATAGACCTTGGCGCCAAGAAGATCTATGATGCTGCATTTGAACTGCTTAAGCAGGATAAGCATGATGATGCAGTCAAGGAATTTAAATCACTCCTTGCAACACATCCAAACTCGCCTTTTTCAGAAGATGCGCATTACTGGATAGGAAAATCCTACTGGATGAAAAAGGATTATGATTCTGCGTTAAGGGAGTTTGCAATAATTACCTCAAGATTCCCTGACGGCAGAAAGGCAGCAGATGCGCAGTTTGAAATCGGCGTTTACTATTCAACAATAGAAAATCCTAAATATGATTTAAACAAGGCAATTATTGAGTTTCTTAAAATACCGCAGAGATATCCGAACAGCCATATTGCTGATGACGCAAGGTATTATGCAGCCCGCTCTCTAATAGAGCTTTCAAACTATGAACAGGCTATTGGTGATTTCAAGAACCTGATAACAAAATACCCTGAAAGCGAGTTTGCTGATGATGCGCAGTATTACATAGGTATTTCATACATATATTTAAAAGAGTATCAGAGGGCAAGGGAGGCTATTGAAAGATTAAAGGATGGTTATCCCTACAGCAATTATCATGCGCACGGCTCAGCCCTTTTGTTGCTTCTTAATAAAACCCTGTCAAACAGCCAGCCGAGATATGCAAATGCAATCGGCGGGAAAGGGAGCGAGCATAAGAAATTCTCAGAGCCCTCCGGGATATACTGTGATGAAAAGGGCAGCCTATATGCAGCAGATACAGGCAATAAAAGGATACAAAAGATAAATCAGCCAGAGGCTGACGGAACAATAATAGGCATGCCCAAAAAGGGCGAGGATATTTTTAAAAGGCCTGTTGATGTATGGGTTGACAGGGGCAATAATATCTATGTAATTGACGCAAAGCTCTTTAAGGTTTACAAATTTGATGAGAACGGCAATCCTCTTTTTACATTTGGCAAAGAGGGTAAAAAAGATGGAGAATTCAAAGAGCCATCTGCAATTGCAGTTGATTATGAAGGATATATTTATATTCTGGATAAGGGGAATAAAAAGATACACAAATTTGACAGGGCAGGAGGATTTGTCCTTTCCTTTGGCGACAAAGGCAGCAAGGATGAAAGATTGGATGAGCCTTCAGATATCTCAATTGACATCAAGGGGAATATCCTTGTTGTTGATACCGGCTTAAAGAGGATTATGAAATATAATAAAGAGGGGAGGCTCATACAGCAGTTTGGAATGGGATCATCAAAAAAGGAGCCCGGAGGATTTAAAGAGCCTGTTAATATTGCTACTGACATATTGGGGGATATATTTATCCTTGATATCGGCAGGAGCAGCATACAGAAATTTGACCGTGATTTTAAATTTCTTATAGAGATTAAGAATGAGAAGGGGAAGCAAAAGGTAATTGACCGCCCTGGCGGCCTTTGCATAAGCCCGGCAGGCGAGATATTTATATCAGACAGTTCAGAGCATAAGATTTATAAACTGGAATAAATTATGTTAATGACTAAAAGAATATTTGCTGCCTTAATAATATTTGCTGTTTTTTCACCCTTCCCTCTGCCCCTTCCCTTTGAGGGAGGGGAATTTACTACTTTCCCTCTCCCCTTGTGGGAGAGGGGTAATATTGCCTTTGCTGAAACAGGCGAGGAGCTTCTGCTAAAAGGCGTAGAAAGCTACAACAACGGAGATTATGCTGCTACACAAAAATTACTTGTAAAGGCGCTCCCGCTTTTAAAAGAAAATTCTAAGTTAGTTGAGGCGCACAAGCATCTTGCATTTGTTTATATTGCCTATGGCGAGAATCAGAAGGCTCAGGATCAATTTACAGAGGCGCTTAAGATTGACAATGCCTTCAGGCTTGATGCAAAGACAACATCGCCAAAGATTATGGATGTATTCAGAAAGGCAAAGGCCGGTGTTGTTGCAGAAGGCTCAATATCTGTGATAACAAAACCCGAAGGCGCAAAGGTCTATCTTGACAGCAATCTTATCGGCGAAACGGCTTTGAGGCAGGATGAGGTATTGGCTGGCCAGCACAAGATTATGATTAAAAAGAAGGGCTACGAGGTTATTGAAGGAGAGATTGCTGTCAAGGACAAGATAATGACAAATATTGAGTATACACTTTCAGAGAGCACAGGTGTTTTCAATGTTATCAGCGAGCCTTTGCAGGCAGATGTATTCTTTGACGGTGAACCTATAGGCAAGTCGCCTGTTAAGATCAAAAATGTATCAGGCGGCTCTCATATAGTGAAGATATCCAAAAAGTATTATGATGATTTTGAGAAAGAGACGGCCTTTAATAAAGGAGAGGAAAAGGGGCTGAATATAACATTAAAAAAGAGATTAGCGCTTCTTGGCCCGATTACAGAGACAGGACAAACAGAGGGAAGGGCTGTAGCAAGGAATCTTTTAATAGACAGTTTCAAAAGCATGCAGACCTATCAATTGATTGCGTTGGCAGAGGAAAAGGAGGCAGAGGCTTTAAAACAATATAATATCAGCCTTAGTTCAGTAATGAGCTATCTCCTGCCTCAAGCAGAGAAGAAAATAGAATTTAAACTTTACGAGCTATCAGAAAAGGTAAATGCAGAGCTTTTTATCATTGCCTGTCTGATAAAGGACAAGGCAGGGCCAAAGCTGATATTTGCACTCTTTAACAGCGGGATGGAGAGGCCTGATATATTTGTTATTGACCTTGTTCAGGAGGATGTAAAACAGCCGCTAACAAAAATCAGAAAGGCGCTGGAGTTTCAGCCTTCATTATCCAAGCCTGCAGAGATCAGGGGAGAAAAAGGCGTGATTTTGTTCAATCACTTTATTACCCGCATTAAAGAAATGAGCAAGGATAGCAATAAAGAGTCCGCTGGCATTGGTTATTTGAATCTTGGGAACTATCATGCGAATATGAAAAACTGGAAAGAGGCGATATCTGCATACAATCAGGTTGCGTCTGCAAGCAAAACAGGCATTGGCAAAGGCACAGCATTATTCAGAATAGGAGAGGTTTATGAAAATCTCAACTATTGGAATGAGGCTGCAGAATATTATTACAGGTCAATGAAGCAGTTTCCGCAGAACACTATTGATAATAATGAAGGAGAGGCTGTCTTCTCTGCAGCGCTAAAGAGGCTGAAAAGGATGCACTCATTGGGGCTGATTAGGGAGAGGTATTGGTAGAATTCCTTTTGGTCTTATTTTTTTAAGACAAGTTGTCATAGATGGCGTCTTTATCTGAATAGCCTTTTAGAAATTGAGACATCATTAAAGTATTCCACGAAGTATCTTTGTCCTCAAGCATAAGTATGACTCCCTTAACCACAACAATTTTCAGCAGGGTTTAGTAAAGCAAACACAAGGATTTCATGGTTTATCTTTTATAACTGTTACGTCCTCTTTTAAATTATAGAAAAGAAAATCTTTACTAAAATCATACAGCCTGTTTGGAGGATATAAGCCACTATCATGACAATTATATAAATTGTTAAGGTAAGTGCAGGTAGTAACACGGCTTATAATTTCAAACATGGTATCGGTATTACTTCTCTTTGTTAATATGATGTTAAAGGGTGATCGCAAAGTGCCATGAATAGCATATAACCCTCCGAAAAGAAAAATATCCTCGTATCCATCTCTGTTAAAATCGGCCCTCGCGACCTCTTCAAGAGACAATCCTAATCCTTCGTATTCCAATATTAGTTGATATTTGGATTCCCTTATTATTTTCAGTCTCTTATCCTTTTTAATATCTTCTACAGTCTTATTCCCTCCCGCAAGCTTCATGATTTCATCTGCAGCATCGCCAGTAACAGCAGGGAGAATACCTGCTGAGAGTCGGCCAAGATTATTTACATATCTATCTTTTACAAAACTCTTTTCTGGTTTTTTCGCATACCTTATTGCCTCAAGGAACTCGCAGGTATTAATAAAGGAACTTGCCATGTTTATGTCATAGGTTGAATATGGATATGCCCTTTCTTTAGTCAACTTTAGATATTCCCTGCAGGTATAAACTGAGATTTTTTTGTTCTCATCATCAGGGCTTGTTAATTTCAAATCTTTACTAACGGTCAAATCCATGAGCTTTTCAATCTCAGATTGCTTTATGGTATTCTCAATGGTTTTATTATCAAAGTATATTTTTTGACGCAATTCAATCTCAATTTTGCTCTTTTCCGGTTCGCTCAAATTCAATATGGTTTTTACTTTCTCCGGAACCAACGCCAGCTTCTTATTTTTATACATTATATCTACATACCTTCTATAATATACTTTTGCTACCTCCTGATTTATTTCATAATATGCGTCGCCGATATTCAGATATGCTACCGCCCTTTCAGGTGATATCTTTATCACCTGCTGTAATATATTTATGACTTTAAATTTATCCTTACCAGCTTCGTGTAGGAAAAAGGCGTAATCATTTAATATGTTGGCATATACATCAACAGTCATATCTTCTGGCTTTGCCTCAATAATATTTTCTATCCCATTCTTTTCAAGTAAATAAGCAGATTCCATCGGGCTCTTGCCGGCTTTAAATTGTTTAAGCGCCTCTTTATGAGCTAAAAGCAGCTTTTTGCTCCTTTCTGCTTTTGCTGCTGTATAAGATGCCTTGACAGATTTTATCTCATCTTCTGTTAATTCTTTTATCTTATCAAGAATAAACCTTTCTTTATCATAGAAAAAGACTGACTCAATTCCCCTTTTGTGTGCAGGGATTTGCTTTATTAATTTATGGGTATAAAAATCCCAAACAATTATATTTCCATCCACTGATGCAGAAATAATTTTGTCCTCACCTGCAAATACAGAAAAAATAGCATCTCCATGGCCACGCAGGGTGTCAAACAATATCCCTGTATCCAGATCCCATATCTTTATTGTTTTATCTGTTGAAGCTGAAAGTATTTGACCTTTATATACAAACACTGATTGAATATTATTGTCATGTATTCCTAATTGCTTTAATAATTTTCCAGTATGTAAATCAGAAATAACCACATCTTTATATGAACGGCCAGTTATGATCTTATCCTGACTTATTGAAATTGTATTGCCATGAATATCTTTTATATTAATTTTATCATTAGACTTAATATCCCAAATTGACACCCCGAGTTCTGAGATGGAAGCAACTTTATTGTCAGACATAAAAACATCAAGAACTGCGCCCCCAGGCCCACTAACTTCTTTTAATAATGCGCCTGTCATCAAATCCCACATCTTTACCGTTCCATCATACGAGCCTGAAACAAGCTTGTTATTCTCAACAAATACACTTTTTACTGATGAAGAATGCGCCCTTATTTTAAAATGCAGCTTTTTTGATTTCAAATCCCAGATATTTATATTGCCATTGTCTAAGGCAGCTACAATCTTATTATCAGCTACAAATATATCGTTTACCGGGGTCTTATTGTAAAAAACATGCGACTGTTTTTCTGATTCAAGATCAATTATCTTTACGGTGCCATCACGGGAGGCAGTAAAGATTAAAGGTATAAAGCTGTCTATTTCTTTTCTAAATTTAGATATTACATATTCGCGGTAAAAATAATAAAGCGGCGATGTTTTATCTATATCCATATGGGCTGGCACTGAATTTGAAGCTTTTGCGTTAATAATTTTAAACTGTTCTTTTGCCTCCTCATCGGCAAGCCGAACCGCCTCTTTTTCATCTAAGACATCCAGTATCTTTACAATTATGTCAGGCCTGTAATATTTTGACTTAAACTTAGCAACAGGGAAAAAGTCTGCTGCACGATCCTTTCCATTGGTTACAAGCCAGCCGATTAAACCTTCTGCATCTGACGATAAATTATAATAACCTGATGGCGTCCAGATTATCCATGACTTTTTATCATGGTGTAAATAAAAGATTAATAGCTCTTTCCCATCAGCCAAACGATACCAGCGGATTGTTCCATCGCCAAGCGCTGCAACTACAACCTTTCCATTCTGTGAAAAATTAACCTCACGCGCTGAATCATGTACAGGGATTTTCCACCGCTCGTTTCCATTTTTATCAAAGAGCCTCAGATACCAATTTGAGCCTATAACAAAGGTTTCTCCCTCAGGGGCAATAGCAAGGCTCCTTGAAAATTCTCCTTCGTCAAGTTCCAATGGCTTTCCATTTAGCATAGGGCTTGATGAGCCTGCCCACTTTTCTACATTTATCCCATTTTTGTAAGAAGTATTGGGGTTGAATGTATCAACATATCTTTTGCCGCCCGGTTGCTCCATTAAAATGCCGTCAGCAATGGAAAAGAGCAGCGATACTTTATCGATAATTTTATAATGGAAGCTAATCTCAGCGCCATCCTGTGAAACAAGGATTCTACTTTCTCCTTTGCTATAACGGGGGAGGTCTGCACTTTTATAGACCTTTCTGTTATCCGTTTTGTCTATAATACCAAAGGAGGGTTCTGTAGAGGCATAAACAATGCCGCCATCCTTTAAAGGAAGTATGTGTATAATCCGATCATTTGATGCAATAATTTCTGTATAAGTGCCTTTACCAGCATCCTGCCACTTTAGGATTGGATACCTAATTGGAGACACCCATTTTTCCTCATATTTTTCTTTATATCTTTTATTATATCCGCCTCCTGCATACAGAAATTTTCCGTCTGATGACCAGCTTACTGCAAATAAAGTTCCTTTCTGAATATCACCTGTGTCTGGGGAATAAAGCAAAGAGAGGTCATTTCCTGAAAGGACATTTACATTTATTGAATTAGCAAATCCCACTGCAATCTTTGAGTTGTCTGGCGAAAAGCTTACGGAATAAGGCATTTTTCCGCCTGAAGGCATTTCTTTTGCGACTAAACGCAAAGTAACACCGGTTTCTGCCTCTACTTCGTAAAGTCGTATATATCCATCGTAGGATGTTGTAACAAGCCTATTGTTATTATCAAAATCAGCGCCGTAGCTGCTATTTCCATAATCTTTGTCTCGCGCAAGAAGTGTATAGTCGGTGGTTTTGTAGACTCTAATACCATAATTTGCCCCAAGTGCTGCTGCAAGATATTTACCATTCTTGGAATATACAAGATGGAAAATATTTCCTGGAAGCCCCTTTATTCTTTTGAAAAGATTTCCGCTGTTAAGGTCAAAGATATAAATAGACATACTATTTTCCCAACTCCACCCTGTCCACCCACCGCAAGCAAGGGTTTTTCCGTCAGGCGATACAGCGACAGCATAAAGCATCCCCTCAAATCTATCCCCTATTGGCAGCCTAATAATTCTTAACAATTTTCCTGTTTGAAGTTCCCATACACGAATCGTCTTATCATTTGATGCCGTAGCCAGATAACGGTTTTCAGCATCAACTCCGATTCTATTTATTATTTCCAAATGCATCTCCGTCTCCAACCTGAGGATTGGATGCTCCGTAGGTTCATCGGCATGTATATGAGCATATAGAAAAATTATTGATAAAAATAAGATTCCCAGCATTATCTTAAAATTATGCATACCTACATTCCACCAGCTATTGCACCACTTAGCACTTCGCTCGGTGTGGCATA
>CAKKRA010000141.1 GCA_919902475.1 Nitrospiria bacterium | reverse complement strand
CGCAGGCATTATAAGGCAGTTTAATCTTAAACACCTGCCATTAACTATCAAGGGCGGTTTTTACAGGAAGCTTGCTGCATACGGCCATGTTGGAAGAATGGATATAGGCCTTCCATGGGAATTGACGGATAAAGCTGAAATGTTAAGGCAATCGTAGGATAACAATGGCTATAACAAATAATAAGTAAAATTCTTTGCGTAAATCTAACCTTGCTGAAATAATCATGGAAAAGATGTAAGCTTTATGCTATATGATGATGAACAGGAAAAAAAGCAGCACATACACGCAATTCAGATTCTATCAAGAGATATCGGCGCGCCTGTTGAGGAGATAAGCGGTATTTACGAGATAGAGCTTGAAAGGTTAAAACATGACGCAAAGGTCAGGACTTATCTTACTGTGCTTGTAGCCAGAAGAGTTAAAGAAAAATTAAAAGCTGATCACTGATGGATATGAGATGAGAAAATATATAGCTGAGCTTATTGGAACTTTTGCGCTTGTCTTTGCAGGCACAGGAGCAATCATTATCAATGATGTCTCAGGCGGGGTTATTACTCATGTGGGCATAGCATTAACCTTCGGCCTTGTTGTAATGGCAGTAATTTACGCCATTGGCGATATTTCCGGGGCTCATTTAAATCCTGCTGTGTCATTTGGTTTCTGGGTTTCGCGCCGCTTTCCGGGCCGCAGTGTATTGCCTTATATTATCAGCCAGTGCTCTGGGGCATTGTTAGCAAGCCTGACCTTGCGGTTACTCTTTATGGAACATCCAACCTTAGGCTCTACCTTGCCAGCAGGCCCGGCAGCTCAATCCTTTGTCATGGAGTTTATACTTACTGGTTTTCTTATATTTGTGATACTCAATGTTTCTTCCGGCGCAAAAGAAAAGGGTCTCATGGCAGGCATTGCTGTTGGAGCGGTTGTTGGGCTTGAGGCATTGTTCGCTGGTCCAATTTCAGGCGCCTCCATGAATCCAGCGCGTTCCCTTGCGCCTGCCCTGCTGTCATGGAATCTCAATGCATTATGGATTTATATTACAGCCCCAATTCTTGGCTCATATCTGGGTGTCATGGCTTGCAGAGGCATCCGCAATAAGGACTGCTGCTGATAATAAGCTCAGGGGCAGGGGAACACACCCCTTTATCCCCTCTTAATAGAGGGGAAAATTTCCCCCTTCCTGCCTGTCGGCAGACAGGTGAAAAAGGGGGACTTAGGGGGATTTTATAAATATCAAGTTCAATGTAGTTATACAAATGTTCTTCTTAGTAGTAAAGGATGAATTGAACTTTAATTAATATACAATATCTCCTGAAGGGAATTAGATGCAGAAAAAGAGGGTTCTTTTTGTTTGTAAACATAACAGCGCAAGGAGTCAGATGGCAGAGGCATTTTTAAATGCCTTCGCAGGAGACAGGTTTGAGGCAGAGAGCGCAGGTTTGGAGCCGGGTGTATTAAACCCCCTTGCTGTTCAAGTAATGAAAGAGGCGGGTATAGATAT
>CAKKRA010000140.1 GCA_919902475.1 Nitrospiria bacterium | reverse complement strand
CTCAAGGGTATTCATAAATACCCTGCCTGAGAGATTCAGTATGCCGATCTTATCAACACCGCTGCCAATAACCACCCATCCAAAACCCGGCACGCCTTCAGGATAATTTGCTGGCCTCAGCAGCCTCTGCTCCCTGCTGAGATAATCCATTATCTCCTTCTTGTCCCAGATGTGATTCCCTGAGGTAAGGACATGAACGCCCTTCTCCAGCATCTCCTCTGCTATCTTGGGTGTGATGCCAAAACCTCCGGCAGCATTTTCGCAATTTGCAATAATCAGATCAGCCCTGTATTCGTCAGAAAGGCTGGCAAGCTGTTCAAAGAGAAATCTTCTGCCAGACTCTCCGACTATATCGCCGATAAAAAGAAGCCTCACACATTATCCTTTCTATTTTGCAAACTCCACATATCTGCTTTCACGAATCACCGTCACCTTTATCTGGCCGGGGTATGTAAGCTCCTGCTCCACCTTTTTTGCAACATCACGGGAAATCTGCGCAGACTCCACATCTGACACAACATCCTGCCTTACAATTATCCTTATCTCCCTGCCAGCCTGCACTGCATATGCCTTTTCAACCCCTTTAAATGATGCGGCTATGCCTTCTAATTTCTCAAGTCTCTTTACATAAGACTGGAGGGTCTCTTTTCTTACGCCAGGCCTTGCAGCAGAAAGGGCGTCAGATGCAGCAACTAATACTGCCTCAGGAGATGTTGCCTGAGTCTCCTCGTGATGGGCTGCAATGGCATTTACTATCTTTGGGTTTTCGCCGTATTTTCTTGCGAGCTCTGCGCCTAATGAAGCATGGGTTCCTTCCTCCTGATGGTCAACTGCCTTGCCGATGTCATGCAGGAGCGCTGCCCTCTTTGCAAGTTTAACATCAAGGCCAAGCTCTGATGCCATAATGCCGCATATAAATGCAACCTCCCTCGCATGCTGAAGGTTGTTCTGTCCGTAGCTTGTCCTGAAGCGGAGTCTGCCCAACAGCTTCATTACTTCAGGATGAACATCGTGTATTCCGACATCAAATACCGCCTTCTCTGCCTCTTCCTTCATTGTGGTTTCCAGTTCCTTTTTCACCTTCTCCACAAGCTCCTCTATTCTTCCCGGATGTATCCTTCCGTCTGCAATAAGCCTCTCCAATGTAATCCTTGCTACCTCGCGGCGGACAGGGTCAAAGGATGAAAGTATAACAGCCTCAGGCGTATCATCAATAATCAGATCAACGCCTGTGGCGCTCTCAATCGCCCTTATATTACGGCCTTCCCTGCCGATTATCCTTCCCTTCATTTCGTCATTGGGAAGATTCACAAGAGAGACCGTTGCCTCTGCAACATAGTCGCTGGAATATCTCTGTACTGCAAGGCTTATAATATTCTTTGCCTTCTTTTCTGCTGTATCCTTTGCCTCATCCTCTATCCTCTTTACCAGCTTGGAAATCTCAAATTTTGCCTCATTCTCCATCTGAAGCATAAGCTGCTTCTTTGCCTCTTCAGCGCTCATTCCGGCAATCGTCTCCAACTGCTGTTTAATATCCCTCAGTGCCTTATTGTATTCATCCTCTTTTTGGACAACTAACTTTTCTCTTGAAGTAACATCACGTTCTTTTCTGGTAACCTCATTCTCTTTCTTGTCAATCAGTTCAGCCTTTTTCTCAAGATTATCCTCTCTCTGAAGGAGTCTCCTCTCAAGGTTGTTGATCTCATTCCTCTTTTCCCTTGCCTCCTTATCAAATTCCATCCTTGCCTGATAGAGCTTATCCTTTGCCTCAATAGCTACCTCTTTCCGCTTTACCTCTGCCTCTTTTTCTGCCTCCTGAATTATCCTCTTCGCCTGTTCAGCAGCGCCTTTTAATTCCCTTTCAGAAAACATCCTTTTTAATATAAAACCTGCTGCAAAACCAATCCCAATGCCTGCAGCTAACAATATTATGGTGACTATAGTATTAATTTTAAACACCTCCTTTTCTATGTAGTTCTGAAGAGATGAAGGCATAGGGACCCTTCAAGGCTTCAGCGCTATTTTTTGTTGTTAATAATCAGTTCATGAGTAAGAAGACATTATCTATTGTCATTCCTGCCCCTGCCTTCGCAGTGGTAAACTCCAGCAGAAATCCAGTATTTTAGAGGCATGGCTGCCCGACAGAAACCTTCGGGCATGACAAAAAAGCTGTCTTACTTATGAACTCATTGGTAAAACCTTTTTGGGTAAGAGATTAGAAAGGATGTTTATTGATAAGGCTTATTGACTTAGACCAGTTCAGGCAGTTGAATATACACTTTTTGATTAACTATGCTGTATATTTCTATGCCTTTAGCGCTCTTTTGATGCTCATTAAATGAAATAATAATTTTATGGTAATAGATAGTATTTAACATCTTATCTATTAAACTGAATATTATCCTGAAACTCAAATCTATTATTTCACTCATGGTAATTTCATTAAAAATCTGGTCTTCTTTAAAAATATTATTCGCTAATTTCGCCGTCAATAAGCCGCTTATCGTATAAACATCAGGTAATCACTTACCTATTCTTTAACTACTTTAGCCCCCGCTGTTGCCGTGTAGACAGAATTTTTTAACCTGGTAAAACCAGGTGGGCGCCTTGATAGAAACTTCAGGCTTCCCTGTCATTGCAGGGCTTGCACACCATTTCTAGGACAAAGCTCCCTTTATCTTCTTGTTGGCTAAAAAATTCCATCATATCACCAACAACGCAGGGGCAACTGCAATCTTTGCCCTATCTCTTATTGCTATTTTATCACACAAGAAATTGTGAAGCAAGGAAAAAAATCCGCAACAAGTTTTAAATCAAACTATTCTATAAATCTGATATCCTCAAACTGCTCTTCAATTGTATCAATAATATTCTCAGTTTTCTTATAGATAGCCATATCCCTTTCCTTATGTTCCTTTTTAAGCCTGTGCAGCTCATGGGCAATATTTACTGCTGCCAATATTGCTGCCCTTGCTGCATCCATTGCTGAGCCGTTTTTAGCAACCTCCCGCATTTTTACATCAACATAATCTGCAAGCTCTCTTATATATTCATCGCTTGCATCGCCTTTTATGCTGTATTCACGGCCGTAGATATTAACCCTTGTGCCCTTTTTAATCATATTACTCACCTGTTAAATCAACAGACTCCAGTTCCGAGAGTATATTCTCCACCTTTGAACGGACTAAAACCCTTTCCTCCTTTAATTTATTAAAGTCATCCTCAATCTGTTTAAGCGGTGTCATCTGTTTCTGAAGTAATGACAACTCATCCATCTTTTTTGTAAGGTCTTCCTCAAGGATATCTACTCTCTTTTCAAGCTTAGCCTTTTCATCCTTTAGTTTTTTAACAAACTGTATGAGCTTTAATATCCTGTCCTCCAATTGTCCTATCTTTTCTGTTATCACAGCCGTCTCCTTTCGCATAAAAATATCCTTTTTGAAAGGCAGTTGTCAAGAACTTTAATCACGCAGACTCAATTCAAACCGCCGTTAACTGCAGCAGCCTTCCCCCATCTGATTGCGCTGTTGTTATAGATGCGGTGGTATTCTGCATAGCTCCTTAACACCCTCTTTGCATACGCCCTTGTTTCATTATACGGGATAGCCTCTATAAACTCGTCTGTTTCCATATTGCTATTCCCATTAACCCATTTTGTAACAGCCTCCGGACCTGCATTATAGCTTGCAATTATCAGGACTGTATTTCCATTAAACCTCTTTTTAAGGTATGAAAGATACCATGCGCCAAAATTAATATTGATCTCTGCATCAAAAAGGTTTTCATCATCATTATATTCATATTTCAATTGTTTTGACACCCAGCGCGCTGTAAACGGCATAAGCTGCATAACACCCCTTGCGCCTGAACGTGAGACCGCCTGCTTGTTGAACCAGCTCTCCTCCCGCATTATAGAGGCTACCAGATAAGGGTCAAGGCCGTATCTTGCCGCATATTCTGTTACAACAGACCAGTACCCCTGAGGATAGGCAAGCCCCCAGAAATATTCCGGCAAATCATTGCCGCCCCTTTCAATCTTGTCATAAAAATTCTGGATAATGCTCTTAACGCTGATATGATATTCGCCAAATTCATAAAGCATCTTATTAATCAGCAAGAGGCCTTCCTTGTTCAAAGATACCCTCTCTCTCAGCTTATACAGCTCATTAACAGCATCCTGATTCATCCCGAGGATTGACAGCTCCTTTGCCCTAATAAAATTAGCATCTGCCTCTATTGCATTATTTCCATTATTAACCTGCACAGCCTTTCCATTATCCGCATTATTAACAACAAGGCCTGCGTCTGACAGATTCTCATTCCTTGATTTTACATTGTAGCAATAAAAGCCATATCTGGTCTTGCAGACCTTCTGATACAACGCATCTGCGCTGCCTGCCTTGCCGGTTTTTTCTAATGACCTTCCCCTCCAGTATAAAACCCTGTTTATATATTCTGACTGCGGATATTTAAAAAGAAACTCATTAAAACTTGATGCCGCCTCTTTATAATTACCAAGCCTGTAATTAAGCCATCCAATATACCAGTATGCCTGCTCAGAAAGCGCGCTTTCAGGAAAACCTTCTGCAAGTTTTTTATAATATGATATCGCCTTTTTAAAATCATTTTTATTTGAATAAAAATCTGCAGCAGCAAAGAGGGCGTCATCCATCCATTCACTTTCGCTGTATCTCTTGAAAATAGCCTGATAACTATTCAGCAGATTATCATCATAGCCAAGCCTTGCATAGCATTTTCCGAGCCACAAGAGCGCTTCTGCGCCTGCATTCTTAGACGGCGCCTCATTGACCATCCTGTTAAAGATCTGGATAGCGTCTTCTGTTTTTCCTGTCTTAAAAAGCGATACGCCAAGTTTTTGCAATATCTCGCTGTGCCTTTCTGCAGGGAGCGCCTCTATCAGTCTTTGATATTCTGTAACTGCCTTGTCAAACAGGGGGTATTTATAAAGATTATTTGCCCGTAACAAAAGCTCATCAGTTGTAAGGTCAGGTATCTGGGAATTTTTATTTTTAAGCCCTGCAAACCTTTCATCTGCGGATTTTGACAGGGAATGATATGGGTATTCGCAAAGTATCCTCTTATAATAATCCGCTGCAATTACATCATTCCCCTCTTTCTCAAATGCCTCCCCAATCTTAAATACGGCATTAGCTGTCAGGCCGTTCTCTGGAAATTTCTTAACAAACTCATTGAAGCCTTCCTTTGCAAGAAAAAGATAATTAGCAGAAAGATTCGCCTCTGCCTTTTTATAGACAGCCCTTGAAATCAGAGGGCTGTTCGGAAATGATTTAATGGCTGCATCATAATTCTCTACTGCATGCGTGTAATATTCCTTTGAGATATAGTATTCTGCCAAAAAATAGAGCGCATAATCCTGAAGCTCCCTATACTCCTGTGCAGAGATCTTTAAATAATCAACTGCGCGTGGGTCAGAGGCCTCTTTATAAATCCTGCCAATCATAAATAATGACCTCTTTCTCCATATTGTATCAGGAAACCCCTCTGCAACAGCCAAAAAACCGCTTACTGCCTCAGACCTCTTTCCATCCTTATAATCCTTCATTGCAGCATCAAAACAGTACTCAGGATAATGACAGGTCTGAATCTGTACAGAAGGCTCTATCTGAACCACCTCCTGTTTCTGTTCCTTTGGAATATCTTTTACAACATTCTTTGTTGAACAGGCAATAGTAGATGATATGCAAAAGAGAGATATTATTATATATTTAATGCGATTTCTAAACATTTTACTTGACCACTTGAGATCTCAAAACACAGAAATATGGTTTATATAATAAATCACCCTAAGGGAAATCGGCAACTGCTCAATCTCCCACTCATTAGGAAACGCCTCATAAGGGGCAGCATCACTCAAAAGCCTCAAGACATCTTCATCTAATATACTGTGTCCAGAAGAGCTCAAAAGCGTAAGGTCTCCCAGCTTCCCATCCTTTAATATGATGAAATTTACCTTAACCTCGCCCTGAAGCCTTCTTGACCTTGCAACCTCAGGATAGCTTCCAACTGATTCCAGCCTCCTCTTTAACTTTGCAAAATATGCAGTATACTTAAACTCCTCAGTATTCTTTTTTATAGGGTCATTGTCCTTTTTTAATGTATATTCCTCTACCTTTGCATATCTCTCTAAGTCCTTTTTATTTGCAAATGGAAGACCGTCGCGTAGATTAACATCAGGCCTATTTATTACACCCTCTTTCCCCTGCTTGGTATTTCCTGTAACAGGAGGCTTTAATTCAGGAACAGTATTAATAGAATCTTTTACCGAAGGTATCTTTGCAATATCAGGCCTATTTACACCTTCTGTTTTATTGCTTGATTCACCTTTTCCCTGCGGTATCGCCTTTGGAGGGGTAAACCGTGATGGCTTATCAAGCCCCTTTAAAAATGCGGGGTCTATCACATTCACAAAAAAAGGCTCTTTTTTATAATTAAAACCAATAAGATAGAAGATAATCATCAAAAGGACAAAGGTGATGTGTATAAAAAAGGAGATGGTTAAAGGAATGGTAAGATTATTTCTTGTGGTCTCAAATTTAGTCATAGAAGTCAATCCTTACTTCTATAATTTTATCACACTAAAGGTCTTTATTCAATTTAAAAGAGTTCACTCCCGCACCTTCGGCAATTTTAGAATCCTGGCTATATCTGTCTTCCATTTTCCTCCTTCAAATACAAGCCTGAAGGTCTCGTGACGGAATGCCTCCTTATTTAGATGATTTTTATAACCCATCTTAGCTTTAACATACACAACAGTAGGTGATTTATATATCACATCTATTTCTCTTGCAGCATCGCCGCAGCACATGAGCTTGAATTTCTTATGCCTCATCCCTTTGATGAAACCCTCTTTTGAAATCCTTACATGGCTTGACAAGGTTCCATAATCATAAAGATCTTCATACTTTTCATCCCTCCAGAGATTGATTATACTGTCAAAATCCCTCTCTGACAGTCTTTTTGTTTCGTCAATATTATCAGCAGGCGGTTTTCCCCTCTTTGCAGCAGAAATATCAGCAAGGCCAAAGACCATGAATAAAAGAAGCATAAAAGGTAATAATTTTTTCATTAATAGCCCTCCTAATTAGTAAATTTATTTCTGAGTGTAACAAAAGGAAGCCATACTTTCAAGAACGAAATTACCTATTTGCTTTCTTTTTCCTCATTATATTTGACAAAATGCCTCATGTATGTTTAAATTTATTATTAGATGGTAGAATAAAATCGCCATATAATTGCAGTGGAGATTCTAAAAGTGCACCTATGACAAAGAAAACCTATATCTTCATGCTCTCGGATAAAGACAAGAAAAGACATGAGCATTTAATAGATAAAGGCAGAGTAGTCGGATTCGTTGTTCAATATGAAATTCTACTTGAGGATAAATGGATGCCTGTTGTGAGATATGATACTGCACATGGTTATGCCCATAAAGATTTGATGAACCCTGATGGAAGCAAGGAAAAGATATTTATTGGAGTTGCAGATTTAAATGAGGCATTAACCATGGCTGATAAGGATATAAATGAAAACTGGGAAAGATACAAGGAAAGATATCTTAGGAGGATAAAAAAATGACGAGAGAGGAATTATTCAAAAAAAACCAGCAGCTTTCCACAGAATTTGAATTGTATCTTCTTGAACATCCTGAGATAGAAGAAAAGATTCCAGATAATGCTATGATCGTGTTGGTACCGGATTATGACAAGGAACTTGCAGAAAAGAACACTGAACTTGCCGAAGCAAATAAGGAATTAGGACAACCAATAGTTTATGTGAGAGTTGAAAGATTAAGGGCATCAAGGATTGAGGGATTAAGTCTTCGTGTTGCATAAAGGAATATATAAACTTCAATTAATATAGTGCTATTAATTCTGGAAGAAGTTAAAAAGCAAATGTGAGGAGCTTAGTTGCCTATCACCGACATAAGAATCATAAAAGGAGATGCTTTAATGCCTCAGATTGCCAAAACCCAAAAGAAGCTGCGCGAAGCCAGATTCTTCTTTAACTGTCTCCTCAACAAAAATAGGCTTACAAATTTAGAAGCTGAGGAATTTGATTTTTATTTGAGTGCATTTCTTTCTGCTGGCCGTAGTGTGACCTTTCTTCTTCAAGCAGAGGAAAAGGGACTCTATGATTCCTGGTTTCCCAAATGGAAAACATCACAAACGCTTGAAGATCAAAAATTACTATATTTTATAAACGAACAGCGAGTTGAGGCTGTGCATCGGCTGGGAGCTGAGGCAAAGACTGATATAGAATATATCCAGCTAAGCAAGATTAGAAACAGCCAGCGGAGGCATCCTGCCTATGGGTTTCATTGGTGGGAGCCGCCTGGTACACCAGAACCAAAAATAGGGCAGCAAGTTTATTACTTTGAAAGGAATGGCACAAAGAAAGAGGTTATTTCGGTATGTAAACATTACATAGAACTTATTGAGAGATTAGTGAAAGATTTTCTCCAATATTCTCTGTAGTAGGAGGAATAGTCTTAAGTTAATAATGTAATCTTTTTCCATTAGCCCCTTCCTCAAGTAAGCTACCTCCCACTTTTAAATTCCTTGACAGCAGATAGCCTTTTGTTTAAAATCCTTAAGGATTTTTTTGCAGTTATAAAACTTATACACAGGAGGATTATACAATGGACTGGGGAATGAAGAATCGTTTGTCGCAGTTAATCAAGGAAGATGGAAAGTGCCTTTTTCTGCCTATTGACCATGGATATTTTCAGGGGCCGACCACAAAATTGGAAAAACCCGGAGAGACAATAAAACCGCTTCTGCCTTATGCTGATGCGCTTTTTGTTACAAGGGGTGTGCTGCGTGCAAGCGTGAATACTGAAAATAGCCTGCCGATTATCTTAAGGGTGTCAGGGGGAACAAGCATGGTAGGAAAAGATTTGGCAAATGAAGGACTCACAACATCTATTAAAGAGGCGATCAGGCTTAATGCCTCTGCTGTTGGCATATCTGTCTTTGTTGGAAGCGATTATGAACACCAGACACTCATGAACCTATCAAATCTCGTTAATGAAGCAGAGGAATACGGAATACCTGTAATGGCATTTACTGCTGTTGGCAAGGAATTGGAAAAGCGTGATGCGCGGTATCTCGGCCTCTGCTGCCGCATTGCTGCAGAGCTCGGCGCAAGGGTTGTAAAGACATATTGGTGCGAAAATTTTGATAAGGTAGTTAACGGCTGTCCTGTGCCTGTTGTTATTGCAGGAGGGCCAAAGTTTGATACAGAGCTTGAGGTATTGGAATTTGTTCACGATGGAATGAAGAGAGGCGCTATTGGCGTTAATCTTGGCAGGAACATCTGGCAGAATCCATGCCCTGTTGGGATGATTAAAGCAATCCGCGCCATTATCCACGAAAACGCCTCAGCAAAAGAGGCGAATAAGATATATGAGAGTGAAAAAGGCAAAGGGTCTGGGGGCAAGGGTTAAGGATCAAAAGACTAACGACTAACCACTTACGACTGTATTATTATGAGAGTAGCAGTTTATTATAATAATAAGGATGTTCGGCTTGAAGAGCGGCCTGTGCCAGAGATAGGCAATGGCGAGCTTCTTATGAAGGTCATGGCAAGCGGCGTCTGCGGCTCAGATGTAATGGAGTGGTACCGCATAAAAAAGGCGCCTTTGGTTCTCGGACATGAGGTGGCTGGCGAGATTGTTGAAGTTGGAGAGGGTGTAGAAAGATTCAAGAAGGGCGACAGGATTGTGGTTACGCACCATGTGCCATGCA
>CAKKRA010000139.1 GCA_919902475.1 Nitrospiria bacterium | reverse complement strand
CATGGCCTGTCTTTTCAATCCTCACGCTGTTAACAACCTCAAGCAGTTTGTCAACGCTGTATTTAATTACAACAACAGCTATAACCCTTTCATAATCTATTACAGGCGCTGCTATGCTCATAAGATGCATTCCAAAGGTATCGTCAAGCTTCAGGTCTCCAACATATACCTTGCTGTTATTGATGGAATCCTTAAACCACTTCTCATTGCTGTAGTTCTTTTCCACATCTTCCTTAAAGCCGCCAACATACCTTCCCTTTGTATCAACTACAATCAGCGCATATACCTCTTTCTCATTAAAGCTTTTAAATTTATTCAGATAATTTATTAATTCACTGCTGCCGTATTTTTTGTTTTTAACGGCATCTTTAACTTCACTGGAAATGGCGAGCCTCTGTACATCAATAATTTCCTTCTTTATCACCATATCAACCTTATTTGCGGTCTCCTTTGCCAACTCCTGAAAATTTGCGCCTATGGAGTTTCTAAGGGCATTTGTGCCGTCAAGATAGGTAAGATATAAACCAGCAACAAGGGGTACAATGCCTATAATAAGCATTGATATTACAATTCTTCTCCGAATCCCTCTTTTTACATTTTTAACTTCCATAATTAATCCTCAATGCTTATATCTATCCTTTTAGCTTTCTCCCCGCCGCGCAAGGTTGAGACCATTGCCTTAATTGATTTCGCAAACCATTCCTGAACAAAGGGCTTTATGATAAGCTTCCTGCCATTAACAAAAAGATACGCCTTCTCCTTTCTTGACAGCCTCTTCTTATTTTTTAAGAATCTCTGTTCAATAAACCCTGCAACATCCTTTGGCTTATTTAAATCCATCAATAACACGCCCTTTAGCCTTATCTTTCTATCGCTTACAACTGCAATAAGATTATCATCCTTTGAGCAGAGCAATTTCTTGCTGTTGCCGTTCCTGAGCACCTCAATCTTCTGATACCGCTCTGTTTTATAGCCTTCTGCAATTATCAGGTCAACATCATCAATAAACCTTTCCCTAATCTCCTCAAGCTTATATCTGTCTTTTATATCTGTAATAAGGGCAAGCCTTTTATCAGACACAGCAACAATCGCCTTTGCGCCTGCCTTCTTGTGCTTCCATGTATCCTTGCCCTCCTTATCCATCTCAAAACCGTGCGCGCAGTGTTTTATTGTTGCTATCCTGTAGCCCTTTTTCACCAGTATAGGTATAACCTTTGCTATAAGCGTTGTCTTACCGCTGTTGGATTTCCCAACAATTGAAACAATAGGTATCATACAAATCTTCCTTTCCCAGATAATTTCACAAAAGACGGCTTCGTAAAAAGCTCCAGATGCAAGGCGGAGCGAGGACTCGCACCGCAGCATACATGTT
>CAKKRA010000138.1 GCA_919902475.1 Nitrospiria bacterium | reverse complement strand
ACAGCGAATGGCTTTCAAAGATGACGGTTTCAGATTTCCTTGAGCTTGGCGCTATGCAGACAGTTGCAAGGATGCTTGAACGTGATGACTTTAAGAAGCGCTTTGACAGCCATAAGGAGATCAGCATACTTGAATTTTATTATCCGCTTCTTCAGGCTTATGATTCTGTTGCGCTTAAAGCAGATATTGAACTGGGCGGCACAGACCAGAAATTCAATCTTTTAATGGGACGCACAATTCAAAAGAGATATGGATGCGACGAACAGGTTGTAATAACAATGCCGCTTTTAGAAGGGCTGGACGGTGTAAATAAGATGAGCAAGAGCCTCGGTAATTATATTGGCATTAATGAGGCGCCTGATAATATATTCGGCAAGATTATGTCTGTCAGCGATAGCCTGATGATAAGATATTATGAGCTTGCAAGTAATATATTGCCAAAAGATTTTAAAGAATTAAAGGAAGGAATAAAGTCAGGCGCAGTTCATCCAATGGAGGCAAAGAAGAGACTTGCTTCTGAGATAGTAGAGAGATTTTATTCAAAGGAATTAGCTAAAAAGGCGAGGGGCAGTTTTGAAAAGACCTTTAGTTTGCGGCAGGCTCCAGAGGATATCCAGTCTATTGATGTAAAATGGGAAGGTGAAAAGATGTGGATACCAAAGATACTTACAATTGCAGGCGTTGCAAAATCCAATTCAGAGGCGAAAAGATTGATTCTGCAGGGGGCTGTGGAGCTTAATGGAGAGAGGCTAAGGGATTCAGAAGCAGAGCTGCCAAGCAATGAGACATACACATTTAAAATTGGGAAAAAGAGGTTTGTGAAGATTAGGGCTAAATAAGTATTATATTAAAAACCCCTTATAAGGACCCAGGTTGAGGGAGGTTTACATTCTGGGTCCTTTATAAGGTCAGTTTGGTTCGAGGGGGTCTCGAACCAAGGGGGTCACTAATTCATAAAAGCAATATCTGTGCCAGTCGGACTTAAAGATTATAAATAGAAAGGCTCTTGTCGTAACCATTTGAAATTCCGACTATTTTTCTAATTCTGATAACAGATGATGATATTTATTGCCTTGGTAAAACAACCCAAAGTGTATCTTTTTGTATAACATGATTATACTTTTAGATAAGTTATTAGATTTTTCTAATTACAAAAGGTAAGTTTTTATGTTTATTTTTAAAATTTCTGTTGACAGGTTATCTTTATTATGTTATAAAGTAAGTCTTTGCAGCGAACTGAAGATTAAAAAAAAATATAAGACATTGAAATTACAAGGATAATTATCTCATTGATATTTGATCTGTAATTTGTTATAAGATAAGTAGAGCTTATAATTGATCTTTGAAAACTAAATAGGATAGAGTGACAACACAGCGAGCTTTAAGTACTAACTATTAAAATAAAGCAGGTAAAATTCTCATATAACAAATTATTTGGAGAGTTTGATCCTGGCTCAGAACGAACGCTGGCGGCGTGCCTAACACATGCAAGTCAACGAGAAGTCTGTAGCAATACAGATTGTAAAGTGGCGCACGGGTGAGTAATACATAGGTAACCTGCCCTTAAATGGGGGATAACCCCGCGAAAGCGGAGCTAATACCGCATGAGAAAGGGGGGACTAAAGTCATTCCCTTTTAAAGATGGCCTCTGCATGCAAGCTATCGATTAAGGATGGGCCTATGTCCCATTAGCTAGTTGGTAGGGTAATGGCCTACCAAGGCAATGATGGGTAGCTGGTCTGAGAGGACGACCAGCCACACTGGAACTGAGACACGGTCCAGACTCCTACGGGAGGCAGCAGTGAGGAA
>CAKKRA010000137.1 GCA_919902475.1 Nitrospiria bacterium | reverse complement strand
ATGTTAGTATGTGAGGATGCGAGGCCGAAGCGACAACGCAGCAGATGGGCTTTTTCAACAGCCTTACAGCCCCTCTATCACTGATGCTGCAAGAAGAGGCAGCATAATCTCATGGTGCCCTGTCAATGAATATCCTTTTCCTCCGCCAATGGTCGGCCTTTTAACCACATTTGTATTTGGCCTGTAGTGCTGGATAAAATCCATGTTAACAGTTGTAAAGTCCTTTAGCTTGTATCCGAGATTGCGCACAACTGATACTGCCTTTAAAAATATCTCCGGCATTAAAACAGCAGAGCCTAAATTAATATAAACGCCTTTTTCTAAGCCTGAAACCATTGAGACAAAGGTCTTAAAGTCTCTCATAGTCCCTTCGCCAATAGCAGCGCCGTCTGCAAAAGGATGCATGTGTATTATGTCTGTTCCAATGGCAACATGAACAGTAACAGGAACGCTAAATCTGACGCCTGCAGCAATAATGCTGTTGTTATTATATCTGAAATCCTTTTTCATAAGCAAATCACCCACTGCCCTGCCTATACCAAGGCCTTTTTTTACGCCATTTTTTATTGCCTCATTTAACAATCTTCCTGTCTCTTCTGCCATGCCAAATGAGCCTGTAACAAGCTCATGGTCAACATCCTCTGATGTATGGCCAACATAGGCAAGCTCAAAGTCATGCACAATGCAGGCGCCGTTCATTGCAATATGCGTGATAATGCCCCGCTTCATTAAATCTATAATAATCGGGCTGAGTCCCACCTTTATTGGATGTGCGCCCATTGCCAATGTAATGCTCTTGCCTTTCTTTTTTGCCAATACAATAGCATCAACAACCTCTTTAAAGTTTTTTGCAGAAAGGATATTTGGAAGTGAATTGAGAAGGTATTTTAAACCAGCGCCTTTTTTATAAGGCATTGCAAATTCATTTTTCTTTACCTTGCTCTTTCTTGATTTTAATGAATATGTATTAATCTTGCTGAAGTCAATAGCAGGATATTTTGCGGTCATTTGCCGAATATCTCCTCTTCAATAAGTTCGCAAAGGATGTGACCAAGGGTGATATGCGTCTCCTGAATGCGCGGGGTCTTATTTGTAGGCACAACAAAGGCA
>CAKKRA010000136.1 GCA_919902475.1 Nitrospiria bacterium | reverse complement strand
TTTTAATAAGGAATTGTATACAGGCAGATTTGCCAGGGCAATGGCATTGCCTTCCTTTTTAGGGTTTATGCCCCAGCCGTCAAGTATGATAAGGACTACTGGTCGTGTTATCTTTGGCATTTTAAAATCAACAGGTCTTTTCAAGATTTACAACATATGTGTTCCAGTTGCCGCACCTCGGACACTTGCCTGTCCAGTTATTTGAATGGTACTCGCATATATTGCAGAAATACGGGACTATAACCTGCTTGGATAGATTCATTGCCTTTCTAAATTCCTCAGATGCGGACTCTGGATTATTTTTACGCAGATAGATGTTCCCGACAATCTTATGAAGGTCAGGGAAATTTTTGTCTGTCGGATCTATTTCTGAGAGGATTGCATAGGCGTCGTCAATCATCTCAAGACGATAGTATAATTTGCCGAGAAAGAATTTCAGGTCAAGGCTGTTTGGGTCCCTGTTAATGGCATTCTGATAGAAGTTGATAATCCCCTCTGGCTGGTCAAGGTTAAGATAGACCTCTTCAAGTTTATGCAGGATTATCACAGACTTTGTAGTTTCATAAGCCCTTTCTAACATCTCAATAGCATCCTTTTTCTCGCCTGTCTCAACAAGGATATCGCAGAGCCCGATATATGCAGGAATAAAGTTTTTATCAAGCTTGGTAATGCTTTTAAAGATCTTTTCTGCCCTGTCAAGATTTTTTGACGCAACAAGCGATTTGCCAAGCTCATATTTCAGGCCGAGGAGCCTCTTTCTTTCAGCCTCTTTTTCCTCTGCTGACAAAGGCCCTTTTAACACCTGTACTGCCATGCCGTAAGCCTCTTCCCATCTTCCCATCTTCTGAAATATCTCTCTTGCCTGCAGGAGCGCAGCAACATTTGTGCTGTCAATCTGCAGTATTGCATTGAGGGTCTTTATTGCCTCATCGTATTTCTTTGCCTCTTCATAGTCCTTTGCAAGCGCAAAGAGAACCTCTATATTATTCTCGTCAAGGCTCCTTGCCCTCTGGTGGTAGTGCACTGCCTCAGAGTAATTCTTTTCTAAGCGGTATATGTCTCCAAGATGAATAAGTGAATTTATATGATTCGGGTTGCTGAAAAGTATCTTCTGCAGATATGGAACTGCCTGCTGATTCTTTTTTGACAGAAGGGAGCTTACTGCCTTTGTGTAATATTCCTGTATCTTTACCTCTTTTTTATGCTGCCTGTTTGCCTTCCAGTTTACAAGTATATCCTTCGCATCCTTTATAAAGGCGAGCACGATGGCTATTAAAGCGCCTGTGGAAAGGGAAAGGAGTATTAATGTTGCTATCCTTAAATTGTAAGAAGACTCTTTTGAAAAATTCAGGGTAACGCTTCCCGGATTTATGGAGTCAAAATATACATAACCTACAACAAGGATAATGATTAGGATAAGAAAATAAAAACGGATCATTTGTTATTATAACCAACCTGATAGATTTTTATAATACAGCCCTGTGTGCAGGAACGCGCGGCGCATCGCCCCAGAGCCGCTCTAAGGAATAATAATTCCTCGCCTCTTCATTAAATATATGGATAACAACATCATAGCAGTCAACAAGCACCCACTGGCTGCTATCCGCTCCCTCTACATGATGCGGACTTTCACCTGCAGCAGAAACAGCCTTGTCTATATTCTCATAAACTGCCTTTATTTGCCGGGCAGACGCTGCGGTGCAGATTATAAAGTAATCTGCAATTGAACTGATATTTCTTACATCAAGGATTATTATGTCCTCGGCCTTTTTGTCAGAAGCGGCCTTGGCGCATAACAGAGCCTTCTTTTTTGAGTCTATCGTCCTTTTTCCTCCTGATTGATCTTCTGTTTGTTGTCAGCATCCATATAATTTATTTTTTATTATATACAATTCCACTGATTCAGGCAAGAGGTATTTAAGCTTTTCTCCTGACTTTATGCGATTTCTAATATTCTTTGACGAAATATCCACAGCCGGAATATTTAAAAGATAGAGCCGTCCCTTGCCGCTCATAGGCAATTCCAAAAAATCCGCAGCGCCTTTGTCTAAGGCAGACAATTCCCTTTCAGAAAGATTAAGCGCTAAAACCTTTTTCAAGTCCGTATAATTGAAGGATGTCCTCGGTATTACAACAAAGTTGTAATCAGAGATAAGGGTATCCGCCTCTTTCCATGTCTTAATATCAAGGAATGCATCAATGCCTGTAATGAAAAAGAGCCCTGCATCTTTTCCGTATATCCCTTCTAATTCCCTTAAGGTATCTATTGTATAAGAAACACCTTTTCTTTCTACTTCAATAGTAGAAAGTTCAAGCCTTGGATTGCTGGCTATTGCAAGCCTCACCATCTCAACACGGTGCTGCACATCTATTATGCCCTTCTCACTTTTATGCGGAGGAAGATTGGCAGGGATAAATAGTATCTTATCAAGATTTAATCTCTCAAGCACTGCCTCTGCAATCTTCAGATGACCATTGTGAATGGGATTGAATGTGCCGCCTAATATACCGATGCGCATTACTGTCGCTTCGCTCCATTGTAAAATGAAAATTACAAATTGCAAATTTTGAATTTACAATTTTGAATTTACAATTAAATAGTTTGTTATGTCCTTATCTGGCCGTCTCCATAGACAATAAATTTTGTTGTTGTAAGCTCCTCCAGCCCCATTGGGCCGAATGCGTGTATCTTTGTTGTTGATATGCCTATCTCAGCGCCGAGGCCGAGCTGGAACCCGTCAGAAAACCTTGTTGAGGCATTTATAAGCACAGTGGATGAATTCACCTCT
>CAKKRA010000135.1 GCA_919902475.1 Nitrospiria bacterium | reverse complement strand
ATTGAACGAAAGATTAAAGAGCTCTTTCTGACATACCGGATTGAGAAGCTAATTCCAAAAAAACGAATCCTTGAGCTTTATCTGAATGAAGTTGAATGGGGCGACGGCCTGTATGGCATAGAAACTGCCTCAAGATTTTATTTTGACAAGCATGCATATGAAATAAACCTGCCAGAGAGCGCTATCCTCGCCTCTATGCTGCCGAACCCAAAGTATTTTGACCCCTATAAAAGGATGCCAAGGGTAATAAAAAGACAGCAGAGAATCCTGCAGCTTATGCTTGAAGGGAAAAAGATTACAAAAGATGAATATGAAAAGGCTCTGGATTATAGGCTCATCCTTAGAGAGGAAAAGTCAGAGAAAAGATTTAACATTGAAAACTTAAAATATAAAAATAATAAAGAAACAGCCTGCTATAAACATCTGATTGAAGAATATCTGCTTGAAAGATTCGGAGAAGACAGATTATACAGAGGCGGGCTAAGGATTAAAACAGGTTTTGATATTGAGGTTAATAATACCATCTCAAGAATCATTGCAGAAAATAGCAGCAAGATTGGCAATGTCTTTGTAGCATTGGAAGGTGATATCCTAAAATCAATAATATGTATAAGCCCTGATGAATCAGAAATAGATAAAATAAAAAAAGAGCTTGAATCACTTGGACCGCCATATAATTTTTATAATTATAAAATCATTGATGAGAATAATATACCATGGGATGGCCTGATACTTGAGACCCCAAGCAAACAGGTCTCTTAAAGTATATCCTTGACTGTAAAGGCTCAATGTGTTATTTTTTGTTGATAAAAAATGCTGCTGAATACCGCACAAAATTCTGAAACAGACAAAAAATATTTTATGATCAGATTTAGCCAAAGGGGTCAGATGCGAGGCCGAAGCGACAACGCAGCAGATAACCCCTATCGCTAAATCTGAAAAAAAGGTGTAGGATTGCGTGTTGTAGGAGGTATAGCAAAGGGAAGAAGATTAAAGTCTTTAAAAGACCTGAATATCAGACCCACATCAGATAAGGTTAAGGAGTCTATATTCAATATCCTTGTGGATAAGATTGTTGACGCAGTTTTCTTAGACCTTTGTGCTGGAACAGGCGGTATCGGCATAGAGGCATTAAGCAGAGGGGCAAAAGAGACAGTCTTTGTTGAAAACAATCAAAAGGCTGTTAAATTAATAAAGGAAAATCTTTTATTATGCAATTTAGAAAAGGATAGCAAGGTTGTATGCAATGATGCAGTAAGATTTCTTGAGGATTCAGATAAGAGATTTGATATCATCTTTTTTGATCCGCCTTATAAATCAGATTTATTTGAAAAGGCCATGGCTGTTTTTGATAGGAAAGAGCTGCTTAATAATAATGGTATATTGATTATTGAACACAACAGTAAAACCGTCTTGCCAGAGGAAACAAATAGCCTGATTTTGTTAAAAAAATATAAATATGGCGATACAACCTTATCACTCTATAAAGAAAGGGGGCTAAGATGAAAAAAAATATTGCTGTGTACCCAGGAACATTTGACCCAATAACAAACGGCCACATTGATTTAGTTGAAAGGAGCCTCGGCATATTTGATGAGGTGATAATAGCGCTGGCGCCTAACCCAAAGAAGATACCACTTTTCACAATTGAAGAGAGAATTGAGATGATAAAAGCAGCAACAAAGGGATTGGAAAATGTAAAAACAGATGTCTTTAACGGCCTTCTTGTAAATTATGCAAAAAAGAAAAAGGCAAAGGCAATAATAAGGGGCTTAAGGGCAGTGTCTGATTTTGAATATGAATTTCAGATGGCTCTTATGAACAGGAGGCTTGATAGCAGGATTGAAACTGTATTCTTAATGCCCAGTGAAGAATATTCCTATCTGACCTCCACCATAATAAAGGAAATTGCTGCATTCAAGGGCTCGGTAAAAGGGCTTGTTCCAAAGATTGTTGAGGATAAACTCAAAGAAAAGTTTGTATAAGGAGGATTTCTGCATATGGTTTTAGCAAAAAGGGTTTCTAAACTAAAGCCTTCTCCAACACTTGCAATTGATGCAAAGGCAAAGGCAATGATCGCTCAAGGCATAGATGTAGTGAATTTCGGCGTTGGAGAGCCAGACTTTGATACACCTGATAATGTCAAGGAGGCTGCTATCAGGGCAATTAACAATGGCTTTACAAAATATACTGCTGTTGGCGGCACAGATGAATTAAAAGAGGCAATAGCAAAAAAATTGCAGAGTGATAATAATCTCACTTATTCAAAAAATCAGATTATTGTTTCCTGCGGCGCAAAGCACAGCCTTTACAATATTGCGCAGGTATTATTTGGCAAAGGCGATGAGGTCATAATACCTGCACCCTACTGGGTCTCATATCCTGATCAGGTCATATTAAATGATGCAAAGCCTGTTATCCTTAATACAAAAGAAGAAAATAATTTTATGTTAAGCGCAAAGGAATTGAAAAAGAAGATTACTAAAAAGACCAAAGCGATTATATTAAACTCCCCTTCTAATCCTACTGGTTCTGCCTATGACAAGAATATATTAGAAGAAATTGCTGAGATTGCTGTTAAGAAAAAGATATTTATTGTCTCTGACGAGATTTATGAAAAAATTATATATGATGGCTTTAAGCATATAAGCATAGCATCATTAAATGAAAAGATTAAAAACCTGACAATAGTTGTTAACGGACTGTCAAAATCACACTCAATGACAGGATGGCGTATAGGCTATGCTGCAGGGCCGGATGAAATCATATCAGCAATGAATAAAGTACAGAGCCAGAGCACATCCAACCCAGCATCCATTAGCCAGAAGGCAGCAGTTGAGGCATTAAAAGGGCCTCAGGATTTTATAGCAAAGATGTTAAACGAGTTTGACAAAAGGCGCAGATACATTGTAGAAAGATTAAATAAGATAAAAGGCGTTACCTGCGCAATACCAAAGGGCGCTTTTTATGCCTTTCCAAATGTGTCCAAGCTATATGGAAAAAGTTATAATGGAAAAAATATAAAAGACTCTTCTGATTTGGCAAACTATTTCCTTGATAAGGCACAGGCAGCAGTTGTGGCAGGAGATGCATTTGGCGCAGATGATTATATAAGATTTTCATATGCAACATCTATGGGTAATATTAAAAAGGGTATTGATAGAATAGAGGACGCAATCAATTCCCTTGACTGAAAGTAGAAAAAACAGATATAATAATCATAAAAGTAGTTTTGTTAATGGAGGTTTTACAAAATGCCCGTATATGAATATAAGTGTAAAGACTGCGGCCATGTACTTGAGATTATTCAAAAGGTAGATGAAGCGCCAAAGACTGTGTGTACTGAATGTAATGGCGAATTATATAAAGTAATCTCTACATCTGGATTAATATTTAAAGGCAGCGGCTGGTATATTACAGACTATTCAAATAAATTAAAGGAACCCAAAAAGGCAGGCTCTGATTCTAAAACAGCAGAAACAAAAAAGACAGAGTCGCCCTCAACAAAAACTGAAACTGTTAAATCTGGAAGCTAACTGGATAGGTCAATGAAACAGGTTAATGTCCATATCCCGTATCCCAAATTAATTGAAAACATAAAATTAGTAAATGATAAAAGGCTTGACTTAGAGATATATTTCAATTCAACTACCTTGGATTCAACAAGAAGTGAAGACTATAAAAAACTCAAAAAAGAGCTTAATTACAATCCAAGATTCACTTTTCACGCCCCTTTTATTGATCTTGCCCCTGGCGCTATTGATAAGCGGGTCAGGGAAATCACATTAGAGCGCTTTGTACACCTGTTTGAGGTAGCAAAACTTTACAAACCAGAGGTAATTGTATTCCATCCCGGCTATGATAAGTGGAGATACAATGGCTACGCTGATATTTGGCTAAAAAACAGCGTTGATACATGGAATAGCGTATTAGAAAAAGCGGATAAACTAAATATAAAGGTTGCCATAGAAAATATTTTTGAGGAAGCGCCTGAGACATTAAGAATGCTTGTTAAAGAAATAAACTCTCCGAACTTAGGCGTCTGCTTTGATACTGGCCATTTTAATCTTTTTTCAAGGGTCCCATTAGAAAAGTGGTTTGAGGAAATCGGAGATAATATCATAGAGGTGCACCTTCATGACAATACGGGCAAGAATGACGACCATCTCGGCATTGGCGATGGAAACATTGACTTTGACCTTTTCTTTACACTCCTAAAAAAATCAAAATCAAGGCCTGTTCTGACCATTGAAGGCCATTCCAGAGAGGCAATTGAAAAGAGCCTTATAAATATCCAGAAGTACCTATAGCATCAGAATGTGTTTCAAATCAAAAGAAAGCTATCAGAGGTTATATTATTTATAAGTTAGTATGTTTTTAATCTAAGATATGCTTAATAGGATTAACAGGGATGTTGTTTAAATGGACTTCGTAATGAAGGTGCGGGCCTGTGCTGTAGCCTGTGTTGCCGACAAAGCCTATAATCTGGCCTCTTTTTACCCTCTGACCTGTTGCAACCTTTGTCTTTGACATATGACCGTAACTTGTTACATAACCATAACCGTGGTCAATCTTAATAGCCTTTCCAAGTCCTGCCTCAAACCCTTCTTTAACCACAATACCTGCTGCAGGCGCTATTATAGGCGTTTCACTCCTTGATGCTATATCTATACCCTTGTGCATCTGCCAACTCCCTGTAAAGGGAGATACCCTGTTGCCAAAGCCTGAGGTAAGCCAGCCTTTAACAGGCCAAATAGAGGGAGTAGAGGCCCACATAGAGCTCTTTTCTTTCATAAAGTCTGATAGCTCCTGAAAGCTTAGCTCCTGTTTTAAGACATCAGATTTCAACCTGCTCATTTCATCATGCATCTTTGCCAATGCCTCTTCATGCATCTTTTCATCTAATGAAGCCATATTGCTCAGGTCAGCCTCTTTTTGGCCGCCCATACCAAGAACCTGCGTATTGTTGTTTTTTTTATCTGTTGTATCCAAATTGGTAATTACCCTTAATTTCGTATCTAATTCATTCAGGCGGGACATCTGTTTTTTTAATTCATCCACAGTGGAGGCAAAGGTCTGTATCTGTAGTTTCTGGGATTTTGTTACCTTTCTTAATGACTCAAGCTCCCATACCTTGCCAGACATTACAATGTAACTGCCGCCCATAAAGAGGAAGAGCAGAACTAAGAAGGCAGATGCAGCTATTATTGTATTTAATGCTCGCTTTGTAAGGATAAAACGGTAAGGCTTATCTTTTGGATTGGGTAGTATAAGTATAGTATATGATTTTTTTAATTTCATAAATAAGGTATCCGTTATTGATGTTAATTAATATAAAGACACTATCCCATTTTGTTTGAGTATACTCTAATTAAATACCATACATCATCTACTTTGTCAAGTCTTTTTTCCTTCAGAACTCTTTGGTATATTTGGATTATTAAGCGGGCATATATCACATAGCGGCTTTTTCTTGCAAAAGTCTTTTGCTGTCTTTACTATCAGGGCATGATATTCATTAAATAAATCAGCATCTTCTGGCAAATTATCCATAAAGAGCCTCTGTAAAGGGTGATAATCTATCCCATCATTTATTATATTATGCCTTTGTAAAATCCTTTTAGTATATGCATCTATTACAAATATAGGGTAATTTCCAGCATAAAGGAGTATAGAATCAGCTGTTTCTGGTCCTATCCCATTAATTTTTAAGAGTTTTTCCCTTAACTCTGATAAATTAATTTTAAACATCTTCTCAAGGCTTCCGTCATACTCATTAAATAAAAATTTCAGAAATTCCTTAAGCCTTTTTGCCTTGATATTATAATAACCTGACGGCCTGATTAATCTCGCTAATTTTGATATGGAAAGAGAATACAGTAATTCCGGCATTAGATAACCCTCCTTCTTAAGATTATCTATTGCCTTTGTTACATTACCCCATGCAGTATTTTGGGTAAGGATTGCGCCAACTATTACCTCAAAAGGAGTCTCAGCAGGCCACCAATGCTGCGGCCCGAATTGTTTATGTAATATATTGTATATTTCAAGGAGCGCTTTCTTTAAAGACCCTTTGTTGCTTCTTTTACCCACTTAATATAATCCTTTGAGCCTTGAATTATCGGCAATGCTATTACCTCTGGAACTGTATAGCTATGGAGTGATTTTACCCTCTTGATTACTTTATCAATCAGTTTTTTTTGGGTTTTGATTATCATCAATGCCTCTTTTTCATTGCAGACCTTATCCTGCCAGAAGAATATAGACTCTACCTGCGGAATAATATTCACACACGCAATAAGCTTCTCTTCTAAGAGTGTTTTTCCTATCTCCCTTGACTCATCTATTGAACTTGTTGTAATAAGTATAACAACTGTGCCAGACAATTAAGAACCCCGCCTTATTAAAATTCAAATTTTAGTTTCTGTTACGTTCTCTCCTTCATTACAATAGGCGTTATGAAAATCAGCAATTCATTCTGCTCATCAACTATACCTTGCTTTTTAAACAGCCAGCCAAGGATTGGTATCTTTGAAAGCAATGGAACACCTGCTACCGAGTCCTGCACCTCTTTTGTATAGATTCCGCCGATTACCACTGTATCGCCATTTCTGATTATCATATCAGTAATAGCATTCTTTTTAATTATAGTTGGTATGTTATCCACCTGCCTCGTCCAGTCAGGCTCTGCCTTTTCTGCCTTTATATTCATTACAATCTGGTCATCAGATGTAATATGCGGCGTTACGGTAAGGGATAGCGATGCATTGATAATCCTGATCTCAGTAGAGGTCACCCCTGATACTGTTGTAAGAACCTTTATAGGTATATCCCTTCCGCTTGATATCTTTGCCTCTTTATTATCAAGGGTTAATATCTTTGGATTTGAGAGGATCTTCCCCTTGCCTGTACTCTCCATTGCTGATAATTGCAAATCGAGATTAAGTAATCCTGGGGCATAGCTAAAGAGAAAGCCTATTGAGCCGCCTGCCCCTTGTGCAACTGCTGCTGGGAGATTAACAAGAAATCCTGTGTTGTTAACACCAATGCCACTTGTAAGCGGCGTATAAGTTGTATCTGATGAGCTTGCCTTTGTGCCGCCGCCGTATATCATATAATTTGCATTACTCGACGAATTCGTTTGACTCTGGTTTGCACCCCACTGGACTCCAAGCTCACGTGAAAAGCCTGACCTTGCCTCAACAATCCTCGCCTCAATCATAACCTGCGGCGTCTTTGTATCAAGACTCTTAATAAGATTGCTGATCCTTGTCACATTTTCTGCCACATCCTTTACAATTATTGTATTTGTCCTCTGGTCTATTGTAATCTTACCCTTGCTGCTCAACATATTTTTCAGGCTTTCTGACACCTCTTTGGCATTTGAAAAATCAACAGGAACTTTTTTTGTAACAAGCCCCTCCTCGCCCTCTCCAAATGGCGAGGCAACAATCATCATGATATTGCCTTCACGGTTGTAGGTAAGATTATTTACCCTCAGTATTGTGTCAATAGCATCCATTAATTTTACTTTATTAAAACTCAATGTGACCTTTCCTGAAACCTTCTCACTCATAATTATATTCAGGTTATTCTCCTGGCCAAGCGCCCTTAAGACATCCTTTAAATCTGCATCCCTGAACTCCATTGTATATACAGGCTCTGCTGCAATTCTTGCATCTGTGCCGGGTTTTTCCTTTTCTATTGATATTGTTTTTTGTTCTGCCCCATAAGCATTAGAGCAGATAAGCACTAAGATTACTATGCTTGTTTCTAAAATATATTTTATGGCACTCATATATTCTCCCGATAATCAGAGGGTTATTAAAACTAAAATCCTCTAAGGAGCTGAAGAAAATTTCTCCACCATCAGCTCTATCCTTTCATCCCCGTCTGATAATATTACCCTATCTACTAAAATCTCTATCAGCCTTTTGCCGGCAACAGCATCCCCTTTTCTCATTATTCTGTTATTTATTATTGCAATGCCGCTGCCATTTCTGTGTATCACGCCATTTAGAGTCATCCCGTCTATTTTTGCAGCCCCTTCCTTTCCCTTTTGCGTACCAGGCATAAAAAATGGGTCGCTTCCCCATTTATAGCGCGATTCGTTCTTTTCAAGGCCATTCAGATTTACATCTAAAAGAGATTTATTTTCATTCTTCTCAGAGGCAGCAACAGCATCATTCTGACAGGCTATAAATATTAAGGCGGTCATCAAAAGATTTTTAACAATACTGTTCATATTTTATTCCTTTGCAATATAGGTAACAGCCTCAACCCGAGAAGCAGCCTGCGGGCTCATAGATGGGTTGGATTCAATCTTTATATCATTTATTATCACGCCCCTCGGAAGCTCTTCAAGGGTCTTTATATATTCACCAAGCTGCTGATATCTTGCCTTCAAATCTATACTGAGTTTTAATTCAAAATATCGTCCTTTATCCTCAACAAGCACTGGTTTAATAGCTATAAAATCCACCTTTGCAACCCTTGCCAGCCTTGTAAATTCCTCCAATAAAGATGAGAGCTTGCTGGCATCGCCCCTAAACTCCCTTTTTTCAGACACTGCAGGCTCTGAGACCGTCTTCTTTAATTCGTTTGTCCTTGATGCTGCCTCTGAAAGCTGAGTGCTAAAGGCCTTAATCTCATTATCTATTGTTGTAATTTCATTGCGCAGCATGCTGTATTCCTTTGCCTTGGAAAGGTATAGCATCTGATAAAA
The DNA here is from genome assembly GCA_919902475.1 of Nitrospiria bacterium. Taxonomy (GTDB): domain Bacteria; phylum Nitrospirota; class CAKKRA01; order 9FT-COMBO-42-15; family 9FT-COMBO-42-15; genus 9FT-COMBO-42-15. The sequence goes on along the minus strand of CAKKRA010000135.1, from coordinate 3,001 downwards.
TACAAAATAGAACAAAAAGGCCAGAGTACCGGCAATTATCAGCTTTTCCCTTAAGTTCAGCTTTGAAATGTCCAGCTTTAATAAATTTATATTCTCCATAAATTATGATGCCTTTTTTAAATCTGAAATTATTTCAAAGTTTATTACTGTCCTCCCTGATGACTCACCCTGCTGGGCATAACTAAGGCTTACATTAGCAAATGAATCAGACCTTTCAAGCGCTGCTATAAAATTTGTCAGGTCAGCATGGCTTGATGCGTTGCCCATAAAGCGTATCTCCTTCATCTCAGTATCCTTTTTTTTTCTGCTCTCAATCGTTGTAAGCCATATATCAGCAGAAACAAGAAAGCTGACCTCTCTTAGCACAGGCGACCATATAATTTTTCCTTTAAGTGTCTCCTTTAAATTCAGCGGCGCTGAACCCTTATCTTTTACAGCACCGGCCTTTGCAGTAAGGCTGTTTATTTCAGATAGCATTACTGAAAGCTCTTTGTTTATATTGTCCCTCTTGATAGTAAGCTGGTCTTTCTCAGCCTTCAGTGTTCTAACCTTAAAAAACAACGTGCCATATAGTACGCCAAATATAACAAATACACCTGCTATCCCTATAGCAATTATAATCTCCTTTGACAGCCTACCCCTTTTTTCTAACTCAGCAGGTATCAGATTTATGTAATCCTTCATCCAATCTCCTACCTTAAAAGGCCAAGCGCTGTGCCGGCAGCAGTTGAAAATCTTGGGGTAATTCCTTCCATACTCCGAAATGTTTCCTTGTTATAAGCAATATTGAAAAATGGGTTATCAATAACAACAGGGGCGTCAAAAAAGGCTGCAAGATAATCCTTTAAATTAGGCATTAAAACAGCGCCGCCTGATAATATTATTCTTTCTATAGCGCCTTCTCTGAATTGAGCCCTGTAAAAATCAATAGAGCGCTGAATCTCCAATATAAAATTATCTATAATTGCTTTTATTGCCTCTCCGCTTTTCTCATGAATATTTGCCCCGCCTGCCTCTGTTGTTTGTAATGTCAATGGCACCCTAATTCCGCTCTCCTTTTTTAATGACTCTGCCTCGTTAAAGCTTATATTCTCTCTTTCCTCAATTGCCTTTGAAATATTGCTGCCGCCCATGTGTATATTTCGTGTAAACCTAAGAACGCCCTTCTTAGAGATATTTATATCCATCTTTCCTGCGCCAATATCTACATACACAATATTCCCTTCATATGACTTGTAATTCCTTTTAACAATATTCAAAAGAGAAAGCGGGTTAACTGTCAAGAAGCTTATCTGAGTGCCTATTTTTTTAAAAAGCGCCATATTGCCAAAAATAGTGTTCTTTTCAACTGCAACTATCAATATCTCATATTTTCTAATATCCCTGTCATCAATCTCCCCCATTATCAAAAAATCAATTATCATACCCTCCAGAGGCAGATTGATTATCTTGCCTGTCTCCCATTTTACAGCCTCTGATAGTTCATCCTTAGGCATCTTTGGGAGCGTCATATATCTTATTGTAGGAGTATAGCCTGTAAAAACAGCGCCTATCCTTTCTTTCCTTATCCCGCCCTCATCAAGCAGGCTCTTTAACGTATCTTCTACTTTCTCCTCCGAACCCTCCTTTGCAAGCTCTGCAAATCCTGCATAACTTAGTCTGACGCTTCTTGAAGAGCCCTCAAGCCTCACCACCTTTATTGATGCATTGCCGATATCTATCCCCACCACTGACCTTCTAAAAAGGGGAAAACTAAGTCCGAGCCCCAAAAACACCTCCAGCGAATGTATTGCATAATTTAACTATACTTTTACGCCTAACTATAGTTTAGCATAAACCTTTAAAAAATCAAGTTTTATTAAAAAGGCGCGATTAGATAAAGGTGTCCTTTCACTATCTGAATATGCCAAATTATATTCATAAATTTTATTTAATCTAACCCTTGAGGCCGATATAGAACATGATAAGGCTTGCAATAATCAGGATAACTCCAACTGCAATCCTGTTTTTCAGAAATGATTCGTCAGTCTTTGAGATTACCTGGCTCGCCTTCTTATTCATCTTTTTCAGTGTCTGCGGTGAAAATAGGAAGAGCAGACCAAATATTAAGGCGATCACAGCAATTATTATTATTATTATTACCATCTTGACACCTCCTTTTATTAGTTTATATTCCTGCCGCTTCCTTACCCAATGGTTTTTTATTTAAATTATACTTGTCTAACCTGTATCTAAAAGACCTGAAATTCAAGTGCAGGAGCTTAGCAGCATCCTTTTTAATCCAATTAGTTTTTTCAAGCGCCTTCAGCAATAATTCCTTTTCTATATCCCCTATCAGCCCCTCTAAATCTAAACCTTCATGGGGTATATTGACAGGTATTGCAGAAGAACTCCTGCTGCTGTCTCTTAATATATCCGGAAGGTATTCAGGGGTGATGATCTCGCTGTTGCTTAATGCGACTGCCCTTTCAATTACATTTTCAAGCTCCCTGACATTTCCTCTCCATTCATAATTACGAAATAATTCCATTGTAGTTTGTGAAAACCCCTTTACATTTTTATTTAAGGCCTTGTTAAATTTATTAAGAAAATGGTCTGCCAATAAAGGAATATCATCAGTTCTTTCCCTTAATGGCGGCAGTGTAATCGGGATTACATTAAGCCTGTAGTACAAGTCTTCCCTGAATTTACCCTCTGAAACTGCCTTGGAAAGATCTCTGTTTGTTGCTGTAATAATCCGCACATCTACCTTTATCTCCTTTGTGCCGCCAACCCTTTTAAACTCCTTATCCTGTAGGACCCTGAGAAGCTTTACCTGAATTGCAGGAGAGGTCTCACCGACCTCGTCTAAGAATATTGTACCTCCGTTTGCAACCTCAAAAAGACCTTCTTTATTAAATACAGCGCCTGTAAATGAACCCTTCATGTGGCCAAAAAGCTCGCTCTCAAACAACCCATCAGGCAATGCACCGCAGTTTATGGTAACAAAAGGCTTGTCTTT
>CAKKRA010000134.1 GCA_919902475.1 Nitrospiria bacterium | reverse complement strand
TTGATTCTTATTCCAATGCCAACGGCTACTATGATCTGAACTAAGGCGGCTCTTTTCTCCTCGTAGCCCCGTCTGGGAGCGCCGCAGGCGCGTCGCGCAAAAAATAAAATGGAAAAAATAAGTGTTTTGTTGGAACAAGCAGAAGAGCAATGGCGAGATGAAGTTAGTAACAACCATCCTCTCTGGAGCAACATTCCCGTCATTAAAGAAGGAAAACAAGGGCATGGAAGCGATTGGCATTTCAGCACCGACTTAAAACAAATCTTCGCTCTTATTTTCAATGACGAAAGTTTACGGCAAAAATTCACTGAGTTAATCCCTAAATACTGGGAAGGCAAAACGGAAGACGTAGCGTTACATACTTTACACTACCTACTATATCATGAACTATATCATCCTATGGAAGCGCCAAAAAGTGAAGAAGATAACACAAAAATTCATCAGGCTATCCGCCGAGGAATCATCAAAGCAGAACCAAATCTCAGCGCTCTAGAACAAATGTTGAAAGTGAACGCTTCACAGAATGCAGTGAAAGATTTTATTCTTGACAACCGCTTTGCGGTTGATAATACTGAAGGAAAATATGTGCGAGACGATATTATCCCTGTCTGGGATGTCATTGAACTTCATGACAAACCAAGTAAAACTGACTTTTATACTATCACCAGATACATGTATGGAAAATTATATGGTCCGGCAAAAGCACACGGCTTCTTCGCCGATAAAACTGGAAAGAAAGGCGTTACCGTAGCAGAAGAAGCAATGAAAGCATTACTCAAACAAGGATCAGCTACTGATGCTTCTCTCCTGGGAAAACTAAAAGGTATTTTCTCAAAACCAGCAGATTACTTCGAAAAAAAAGATGAAGCAGTAAAAGGAGTAAGAGAAGTGTTTGCTGGAGAAGATCGATATGCTGCTATTGAGCGCTTTATAGCTGTTCTTGCTCCATATATCGAAAAAGGTATGCCTTCTGGACGCTGTGGTTACCACGGGGAAGGAAGCGGTTCCAGTTCGCAGGATATTTTACGGGATTTGCTAGAAGATATGAGTGAACAGGAACAGCAGCAATTCTTAAACCAACTTGAACAGCAGACTGAACAGGAAAACAATCAGTTTTCTATGGGTACTGCCAACAGCGTTTCTTCATGGGGCATAACCAAAGATGAACTTACTACTTTAGAATTATCTACCATCCACGAATTTTACAAACGCAATCATCCCAAAGTCAAAATTGTCGGCGGTTCGAAGAAAGCAGAAGTTGTTGCGATAGGCAAAGACGAAAAATTTGTTCTCAAAAATACAGCTGTTCTGACCGAAGAACAACTCAGCAAACTCAATTTAACTAAAATTGCCCGATTCCAACAGAGAACAAGACTCCCTACTTTAATCCCATTACCAAACGGTCTCTACCGATTGAATGAATATGATGTTCAGGAACGAGAACGCCGAAGTATAGTCTATGTTGACCAAAGTTTAGATATTCCTGATGTGGTTGAATTTTATCTGGATAGTTCTGGTTCTATGTATCAAGGTGGACAGCAGAAAGGTTTTAATGATGGTAGCAGTTGGGATATGCTCAGCAGCGTATTATATGGATATATTGACGCGTTATACCAAGCCAGTATCGAACTGAAAAAACCAAGTAAACTCCAATTCCATAACGTTGCTGACAGGCAGTTAAGCTCTAAGGAAATTGACTTACGTGAATTTTGGGAAAGAGCTCATCCTGACGTATTAAAAGTTCTGTTCAAACCAGAAAACGGTTACAACGTCGAAGACTTAGATATTAAAATGCGAAATGATGGAAAACAACGAACCTACGTTATCGCTACCGATGGAAATTTAGTTATCGGTGGCAGAACTGAGCGGGAAAGCAAAAAGAT
>CAKKRA010000133.1 GCA_919902475.1 Nitrospiria bacterium | reverse complement strand
ACGACCGTTCTGCATTCATAAGACCTCCTTATTCACCCTCCCCTTAATCCCCTCCTGTCAAGGGAGGGGAAATTCCCTCTCCCCTTGCGGGAGAGGGTTAGAGTGAGGGGTATCATTATTATGTTTCTGGTACAAAGGTGTTTACAATTTTCACAGCCGAGCCAGAGACACCGCATTTCACTGTATCAGCGCTGATATCCTTTGCGCTCCATTTTATAATCTCTGCCTTTGCTGCCTTCATTATCTTTATAGCGCTCGGCGCCCTCGGCTTATTAGAATCCTTATTAACTGCAATAACTGCTGGCAGATCTATTTCAGCATCTGAAAGTTTATTGCTGTCAAACACTCTGCCAACGCTTAACATTTTTTCTGTAATGCTGTTTAGTGTAGAAACAAAGGTTGCCTGTTCAATATCAAATATCTCTGCCAATCTTGGCCCTATCTCGCCAATAGAATCATCCTCTGCAGAATTTCCACAGACAATCAAATCAAAGCTGCCAAGTTTTTTAATCGCAAGGCTCAGGACATAAGCATTCGCAAGTTCGTCACCATCAGTAAAAGCAGCATCTTCAAGAAGCGCGCCTTTATCAGCGCCCATTGCAATCGCCTCTTTTAGCAATGATCCAGCCTTTTCATCACCAAGTGTTATTGCAGTAATCTCACAGGGAATCTTGTCTTTTACAGTAAGCGCAAACTCCAGAGCATTCCTGTCAGCAGGGTTCATAATCCTCGGATTCAGCTCAAACACAAGCCCCCTGCCTTTGCTGACCTTTATATTGCTAAGGTCTGGTATTGGTTTAAGTAATGCTATTATCTTCATAGAAATTAAGCAGCCTTATAGATTTCAACACCCTTCTCTACTATTTCCCCGCCAATTTCAAAATAATCTGCCTTTTCCAACTCCTCTTCTGTAAAACCAATTGGGTCAATGTCAACAGCAATTTTTATTCGCCTTGCATAATCAGACAAAAGCATAATCCTCTTTACATCATCCATTCTTTTAAACTTATCAGAAACAACAGCAATATCTATGTCGCTGCCCTTTGCAGGTCTGCCATACGCATAAGAGCCAAAAAGGATAACCCGTTTTACAGGAATCCTTTTTTGAAGCACTTTTACATAATCTGCTATTATATTTCTAATTTCAGATTTTTTGTAAACCATCTGATTACATCCCCAGAGTTTTTTAATAATGCACTTGCAGTTCGTTTATTATATATTTTTGGATTGAACCTGTCTTCCTTATATCTTGCCTTTATATAATGAGCATCTATCTTTAGTATTTTATTATCAATAGACTTCGGAATCTTTATGCCTATCATTTCAACCAACTTGGGTAGCTTATGTATATACTCAGGCCTTTCATTCTTCCGGATAATAAACACTGCCTTTAAAAGCGCCTCTACCGCCTGCTGGCACATAAACATTGTAAAATTATAACGGCCTGCCTTTAACATGGCCTTGGCAGTTTCAAAGTTTTCTTTTGACGACATCAGCCAAAACCCGATTGCTTTATCTATATCTTTGGTCATAGTATTTAGCTTAGCCTTTATATTTTATATTTTCCCTGTCCAATTCAATCAATGTTAATAGATTCCTTCATCTGTTCAAATATCTTTTTAGAGACCTTGCCAAACTTTTTGATAATAATATTTTTAGAAAGTGTATACATCTTATCTGTTTAGACATTATTCCAGACCTCATCATCTATAGGGTTGTCCCAAAATTTCAGACTGCTCTCAGCAGCCTCCATAAGCTCAATAGCCGCCTCGTCTTCTGGAAAGATAATGACTTCAATCTTTTGCCCTTTCTTTAAGGGTAACTTCGGAATTTCTATTGTTCCGTTTTCTTTAACCACAGAGTGATATTTAAACGCCTGCATAGTGTTTACCTCCTCTTAAACCTCTCTTGATTTCCTGCTTCAAGCTCTTAGATTAGCCCTTCATAGAAATGCTTAAGGTATATTTTTCTAAGGTGTTTGCTATCCATATACGCCTGCCATGTCTTTAACTCAAAGTCATTAAGCAAATCCTCATCCCTGCAATATATGACCTTGCCTTCTTTTATAACCTGATACCTGAAGGTTGCGGGTTTATCACTTAAAGTAACAAGGTCAATCTTCTCTGTCCCAAGAAGCCCTGTTACTTTAGCCCATAATTTCAGATAGCCGTCCAGTGTTAGTTCAGGCGCAAAGACAGCAATGTCTATATCAGAGGTAGGCCGCTCCTCTCCAGTAGCATAAGAGCCAAAGAGATAGATGATCTCTACATCCTTAAATTCCTGCCAAACCATTGAAAGCTTATTTGTAATCTCTTGAATGTTCATATTATACTTCCTATCGCAACTCCACTATCCATCGCGAACAGGCCACACATAGAAAGGAAAAGTCCTGCTAAAGGCAAGCACACCGCCGCCGCACATAAAGACATCCCACGCAAAAGCAGTATCGCCTGCATCAGTAGTCGATGACCAGTAACCGTAAGCCTGCACATTTTTAAATCCGCTTTTATTAAATAGTATAAG
>CAKKRA010000132.1 GCA_919902475.1 Nitrospiria bacterium | reverse complement strand
CTTCAAAACCTATGGTATTATGTTGACCCGCTATTTACTTATAGCAACATAAGGGAAGATACAAATGCTGATAAAACACTCAATCTTCAAGATGACTATATTATACGACTCTACTTTGACACTGCTGCTTCTCCACCGTCCACAAAGGCAAAACGCTATATTGACAGCGATGGCGATGGCGCTCCAAATTCTCAGACAACAACCGTAAAGTTTGAAGACATTGGGAATTTATGGGAGGCTGGCAAGCTTTTATGGAGCAGGGAGGTAACCGGAGCGAGCGCTGTCCCAAGAAAAATATATACTACCCTTAATGGCACAAGCTTCCTTGCTAATGACTTTTCTGTAACCAATGCAGCCACATTAGCATCCTATCTGCAGGCAGCTTCAACAACAGAGGCTGAAAACATAATTAAATATACCCATGGAGAGGATATTACCTTAGATGCAAATGTTGACGGCGTAAATGATTTTAGAGCAAGAACTGTAACAATCGGCGCTGAGACCCATGTGTGGAAGTTAGGTGATATATTGGATTCAACCCCCAAGATATCCTCGTGGGTGCCGCTGAATAAGTATGATAAAGTTTATAAGGATTCCACATACGCTAATTTTGTTGCCACTACTGCTACAACTACTCCGCCTGTAAATTATAAAGGCAGGGGAATGGTATTCGCAGGCGCAAATGACGGGATGCTTCATGCCTTTAATCTTGGGTTACTGGAAGACAGTTGGACAGGCCAGGGGACTTATCAGAAGGCAAGGCTAACAGGGGCAGATTTAGGCAAAGAGATGTGGGCATTTATTCCGAAGAATGTGCTTCCTTATCTAAAATATATAACTGATCCAGACTACTGCCATGTCTTTAACGTTGACCTTACGCCATTTATTTTTGATGCAAGCATCGGCGGAAATGCTGGCGATGCCAAACCAGCGAATGGCAGCAGTTGGAGGACAGTGCTTATTGGCGGCATGAGAACGGGCGGCGCATGCAGGGGGACAACAACTACATGCACAGATGTTGATGGTGATGGAAACAAGGATTGCGTTAATACGCCTGTTGATGTTGGCGGCGCAAGTGTTGGCTATTCTTCTTATTTTGCTATTGATATTACTGATCAGAACAATCCTGTGCTTCTCTGGGAATTTTCGCATCCTGATCTCGGCTTTGCAACAACAGGACCTACAGTTGTACGAATTGGCAATACTAACAATAATGGCGATTGGTTTGTTATTTTTGGTTCCGGGCCAACAGGTCCGATAAGCACGCTTGACACTCAGTTTATGGGCAGGTCTGACCAGAACCTGCGGCTGTTTATCTTTAACCTTAAAACAGGACCAGGGGTAAATAATGCCGGTGTTATTGTAAAAGATACTAGCATACAATATGCCTTTGCAGGCTCAATGATAAGCTCTGCAATAGATACTGATTTAAACTATATGGACGACGCTGTTTATATTGGATATACAAAGAGGAATACAGCAGATGGAGCGGGCACAACTGCAAATCCCTATAAATGGACGCAAGGCGGTGTTGGCAGGCTCTTAACCAAAGAGAACGCTGACCCGGCACAGTGGGCATGGAGCATAGTAATGGACAACATTGGCCCTGTAACCTCTGCTGTAGCAAAGCTTGAGAGCACAAGAAACAAGATTTTATGGCTCTACTTTGGCACAGGCAGGTCATATTTTGCAAAGGCTGATAGCATTGACGACCCTTCCAACCAAAGAACATTATTTGGGATTAAAGAGCCCTGCTTTACTTCCTCAGGGGTTTTTAACCTAAGCTGCATCGCTCCTGTTGCTATGGGCAGTTTAACGGATGTTACTAATATTGCCAATGCTCCTTCAGAATCAACGGCTAACAGTTCTGGTTTTAGCGGTTGGTATATTAATGTTGACGCCGCCGGCAATTATACCTATGCTGAAGGGGACCCCGCAGTTAATGTTACAAAAAACTACGGGGCTGAAAGGACTATTACAGATACAGTGTCCACAACTACAGGCTGTGTATTCTTTACAACATATAAGCCGTATGTAGATGTATGTTCTATTGGCGGCAAAAGCTTCTTATGGGCAGTAAGGTATAACACAGGCGGGTCTTGCGCATTAAAAGGAAAGGCATTGCTGCAGGTTTCTACAGGCAGTATTGAGCAGGTAAATCTTGCAGATGCATTTACAAACAGAAAGTCGGCTGCTATGGAGGGCGTTCCTCCAACAGGCGGAGGATTATCACTGCAGACGCCGCCTGTCCCTTTAAACAGGATTCAACATATAAAGGAAAGATAATGGATAATC
>CAKKRA010000131.1 GCA_919902475.1 Nitrospiria bacterium | reverse complement strand
GATTGGTTTTTTAAAAAAGATAGAGGCTTTTCTTCCTTTATCAGACAAATCAGTTCTTGTCAGTATTGGCGATGATGCCGCTGCTGTCAGTGTTTCAAAGGGTAAGACGCTCCTTGCAACAACAGACCTTCTGACAGAAGGGATTCATTTTGACCTGCGTTATATCTCCTTTTATCAGCTTGGGGCAAAGGCATTGCTTGTAAATATAAGCGATATTGCTGCAATGGCTGGAATTCCCAAATATGCGCTCATTGCTATTGCTGTGCCTGACAATATCAAAGTAGAAGAACTAAATGAGATATACAGGGGGATAAAAAAGACTGCATCAGCCTATAAGGTCTCCATAATAGGCGGCGATACATCTGGTTCAAAAAATGGGCTTATGATTAATATTGCCTTGCTCGGTGAAGCAAAACAGGGTAATATAGTTAAAAGGGATGGCGCAAAGCCCGGAGACAAGATATTTGTAACAGGCACGCTCGGAGATTCATCTGCTGGCCTTGAACTTTTAAAGAAAGGCAAGAGAAAAGGTTTCCTCATTAATCGGCACCTCAGGCCTACCCCACGGTTAAAAGAGGCATATTTTATCGCCCAAAATATGCTTGCCACCTCTATGATAGATATAAGCGATAGCCTCTCAACAGACTTAAATCATATATGCGAGCAGAGCAGGGTTGGCGCAGTTATCTATGAAGATAAGATACCCTTATCAAAGGAATTGAAAAAGGCTGAATTAAAAAAGGGTCCATTGGAATATGCCTTATCAGGCGGCGAGGATTATGAACTCCTGTTTACTGTGAAGGCGAGAGATGTTGGAAAGATTCACAATGCAATATCAAGGGGCAGGCTGTATGCAGCTATGATTGGCGAGATTGTTGATTTAAAAAAGGGGATGCTGCTCGTTGATAGCAAGGGGCGAAAGAGGCCTTTCCAGCCGACAGGTTTTAATCATTTTAGATGAAGTTATATAATAGGTTAAAAGAAAAATTTTATGAGCTCTTGAGCCTGAATGATTCCTCGCATCATATAGCGCTCTCATTTGCCATTGGCGTATTTATTTCTGTGTCGCCATTTCTCGGGTTTCATACTATTGCAGCGCTGCTTATTGCATGGATATTCAGGCTGAACAAGGCTGCT
>CAKKRA010000130.1 GCA_919902475.1 Nitrospiria bacterium | reverse complement strand
TTTTGTCCCCTTTTCTTTTACAAGGGCATTTGACACTACCTTGATTCTCTGTCTTATATTATCAAAAATCAGCAGGGTGTCTGTGAACATGAAAATTATATCAGGAAGTTCAAGCGAGCCCCTCTTTTTTAATGAGATATCCTCAAAATACCTTATCATATCATAGGCAAGATAGCCAACTGCACCGCCAAAGAATGGCGGAAGCCCGTCAATTGACACAGGCTTATATTCCCTTAAAAGCCTTTTTAAGAGCAGGAGAGGATTTTCATCTGTATCAGAAATGCTCTTTTTTCCATTCTTTATAATCTCAATCCTCTTATCCTTTGCCCTGATAATGAGAAAGGGGCTGGTTCCGAGAAAGGAATACCTGCCCCACTTCTCCCCTCCCTCAACACTCTCCAACAAGTAGGAATATTTGCCGTCATCTATCTTTAAAAAGGCTGAAACAGGCGTCTCAAGGTCTGCCAATATCTCTCTGTAAACTGGAACAAGATTGCCCTTTTTTGCCTTTTTGCAGAAATCTTCATACGAAGGTTGATACATTAACACCCCATTTTAAATACAAAAATATAACAAAAACTACCATAATTAGCCAAAGGTGTCAAGAAATCTGAATATTTCTACCGTGCCCATTCAGACCAATGGGAAGCTGGAAGGATTCGTATCGCTGGTAGACTTAGCTCCCGTGGTAAAAAAGGAGCTCGATTCCTTTCTTGAGATAGAAGCAGCCTCCATTGGGCATTAAAAAAGCCCCCCTAACAACATGCCCAGTAAAAAAGCTTTATAGTTTCACATCTGTTACTTAGTTTCAAACAAGCATTTAAAAACAAATCATCAAAACAGGATTTAGCTCAATATTATTAACCAGCAAAAAGGAGGTAAGATCATGAAAAGGATATTTTTTGGAATTATGATTCTGGTAATATTTGTAATGGTTGGCGCTGTTCTGGCAGAGGAGGCTGCAAAGCCTGCTTCATCTGAGCCTGCCACGCCCACAGCAAAAGAGGCCTTAGAAAAGGGCATTATAATTGCACGGATGGAGATTGCAGGCGGAATAGAAAACAGGGAGCCTGTTGGCGCTGCATCTGCTTTCCCTGCAACACAGGAAAAGGTCTGGTGCTTTGTTGAATTTCAAAATGTAGATAAGGAGACTACTGTTAACTATGTATGGTCACTTGGCGAGAAGGAGGTAGATAAGGTGCCTCAGACCATTAAGGCATCTTCAAGACACAGAACATGGTCAAACAAGACTATTGCAGGCAGAAAAGGCGACTGGAAGGTTGACATTATAGATGAGTCAGGCACGGTGCTGAAATCTGCTTCATTTAAAATAGAATAAACATAATAGAGAATCCTCAGTATCGGGCCTACTGGCTGCTTAAGCGGTGTAATTACCGTATTTCTACCGTAGGCACGTCAAACAACAGCGACTTTGTGCAGGTGAAGGTGGAGTAACGCCGCTTGCATAACAAGCCCTTGTAATTCACTTTATTATAAGATACAATCCTGATAGTTAAATGAAAAGACTAATTATAATCGGCGGTGGCCTGGCTGGCTCTGAGGCAGCGTATCAGGCTGCAGAGAGAGGCATAGATGTATCTCTTTATGAGATGCGGCCTGAGAGGATGACCCCTGCGCATACAACAGGCAATTTGGCAGAGCTTGTGTGCAGCAATTCGCTCGGCTCTAATGATTCAATAAGCGCGCCTGGTATTTTAAAAGAGGAGCTGCGCCAGCTCGGCTCTTTGATAATAAAGGCTGCTGATGAAACGAGGGTGCCTGCAGGCTCTGCATTGGCAGTAGACAGGGAGCTGTTTGCAAAGGATATTACTGAAAGGATTGCAGGGCATCCCCGCATTAAATTGATAAGGGAGGAGATAAAGAATATTCCAGATGAATGCCCTGTTATCATAGCAACAGGGCCTTTGACATCAGATGCCTTAGTTTCTGATATAATGAACCTGACAGGTAAAAATAACCTCTTTTTTTATGATGCCATATCGCCTATTATTGATGCAGAGACAATTAATTGGGATAAGGTTTTCAAGGCGTCAAGATATGGCAAGGGCGGCGATGATTATGTCAACTGCCCTATGACAAATGAGGAGTATAATCAATTTTATAATGCCCTTATGAGCGCTGAAAAGGCATTATCACATGATTTTGAAGACGCAAGATATTTTGAAGGCTGCATGCCAATAGAGGTGATTGCAGAAAGAGGCAAGGATTCCCCTCGCTATGGCCCAATGAAACCTGTCGGCCTGATTGACCCAAAGACAAAAAGAGAGCCTTATGCAAATGTGCAGTTAAGGCTGGAAAACAGATTCGGCTCAGCGTATAATATTGTCGGCTTTCAGACAAAGTTGAAATATGGGGAGCAGGCGCGTGTGTTCAGGATGATACCCGGGCTTGAGAATGCAGGGTTTTTAAGATACGGAAGCCTTCACAGAAATACCTTTATTAATGCGCCGCTATTTTTAAAGGATACATTGCAGTTCAAAAAAAGGGACGAGCTGTTTTTTGCAGGACAGATTACAGGTGTTGAAGGATATATGGAATCAACTGCAATGGGTCTTGTTGCAGGCATAAATGCTGCAAAGCTGATAAAGGGAGAGGCGCTTAACCCTCTGCCAACAGAATCTGCCATCGGCTCTCTGATAAACTACATTACAACCTGCGAGCCTGACAGATTTCAGCCTATGAATATAAACCTTGGCATTATGCCTCCATTAGAAAAGAGGATAAGAAATAAGGATGAGAAAAAGAGATTGGTTGCAGAGAGGGCAATAAAGGCTATCAGCATGTGGAAAGGGGAATATGCAGAGGTTCATTGACGGCTTTTCAAAATATCTGAGCATAGAAAAAAATGTATCTGAGCATACATACAGAAATTATATAAGCGACCTTGCCATGTTCAGGGATTATGTTGCTGCAACATTTGGCATAAGAATATCCAATTTTCGAGATGTCATTCCCGTGAATGCGGGAATCCAGAGAGACTTGTCAGATAAAGATATGGATTCCTGCCTCCGCAGGAATGACAAACAGACAGAAACGGCAGGAGAAGAGATTGATATAAAAGCCATAGACAACCTTACTGTGCGGGGTTTTCTTGGCCTTCTTTCAAAGAAGGGAGAAAAAAAGTCCTCTATTGCAAGGAGGCTCTCTACACTCAGGACATTTTTTAAATATCTTCACAGAGAAGGTTATATTGAAACAAATCCTGCAAAGGCAGTTGCAACGCCAAAGCAGGAAAAAAGGATGCCCTCCTTTTTATCTGTTGACGATGCCTTTTCATTGATGGAGCTTCCAAATAGCGCAGATGCGCTGACATTAAGGGACAAGGCTGCACTTGAGACATTTTATTCAACAGGCATACGAATCAGCGAGCTTGTCGGCTTAAATGACGCTGATATTGATTTTAACAGCGGCCTTGTAAGGGTGCGTGGAAAAGGAAGGAAAGAGAGGATTGTGCCGATAGGCAGGAAGGCGATAACAGCAATTAAAAATTATCTGAATAAGAGGCAGGGACTTTATAAAGAAGCCAGAAGCCAGAAGCCAGAAGGTAGGGACATGCCATGGCATGTCCCTACTGAAGATTACAATAAAACTCCCCTTTTTGTAAACAAGGACGGCAAGAGGATTACAACAAGGAGTGTGGCAAGGATTGTTGGGAAGTATGTTAATATGCTTTCTAATGTTGGCCATGTTTCGCCCCACGGCCTGAGGCACACATTTGCAACACATTTATTAAATGCAGGCGCAGACCTGCGCTCTATTCAGGAGCTCCTTGGACACAAGAGCCTTTCAACAACACAGAGGTATACGCACCTCGGCATAGACAAATTAATGGAGGTCTATGACAAGGCGCATCCGAGAAGCAAGGCAAAAGGGTAGAATTATGTACCAAAGAACACAGATGAAAATAGGAGGTTTATATGTCAATAGTAAAAGAAGAAGCCATTAAGATCATTCGGGACCTGCCCGAAGAATGCACTTTTACGGACATCATGGCAGAGTTCTACTTCAGGCAGAAAGTGGAGCAGGGATTGAAAGATATTGAGGAAGGCAGGATTATCAGTCAGGAAGAGGTGCGGAAAAGGATGCTCATATATTTATAGTTTCTGTAAGTCATGGAAGTATGGATATTGTTAGAAAGTCAAAAAGGGAAAATTGGGAAATTGAATAAGTTATCTTTTTATTGTAAAAAAAGGAGAATAAGATGTTTCACGGCACAACGATACTATCAGTAAGAAGGGATAATAAGGTTGCCATTGCTGGCGACGGCCAGATTACAATGGGCAACACAGTAATGAAAAGGAATGCAAAAAAGATAAGGCGCATGTATAATGACAAGATGCTTGCAGGCTTTGCAGGGACAACAGCAGATGCCCTGACGCTCTTTGAAAAGTTTGAAGGAAAATTGGAGAAATACAGGGGCAATATCACCCGTGCAGCAGTGGAGCTTGCAAAGGACTGGAGAACAGACAGGGTGCTTCGCAGGCTTGAGGCGCTTTTGGCTGTTGTAGATACAGAGCACTCCTTTGTAATATCAGGCAATGGCGATGTAATAGAGCCAGAGGACGGCATAATAGCAATCGGCTCTGGCGGACCTTATGCCCTTGCAGCAGCAAGGGCGCTCCTTGCTCATACTTCCTTAAATGCAAAGGAGATTGTTCAGGAGGCAATGAAGCTTGCTGCGGAGATTTGTATATATACGAATCAGGAAATTACAGTGGACGAGCTTTAACGGCTTCGTAAAAAATCCATGATTAAATATTTTTTAATTATTATAATTCTTTTATTGCAGACATCTCTTCTATATGCAGAGGATGCAAAGAGCCATTACGAGAAGGGCGCAACATATTTAATGAATGCTGCGCTTGTTCACACAATAGAAGGTACAGAGCTGATAAACAGCGCTATTTCCGAATTTAAAGAGGCGATAAGGCTAAATCCAAAATATACAGAGGCATATTATGACTTAGGTCTTGCGTATAGGATGAAAGGCAGGGATGCTGAGGCAATAAGCTCTTTTAAAAAGGCAATAGAGATTAAACCTGATTTTGTTGATGCCAGTTTTCAGCTCGGAGATATATATTATAAAAAAAGACAATATAACAGTGCAGTTGCAGAATATAAAAGGATTATTGAGATAGATTCAAAAAAAAGCGCTGCGTATGCTAATATTGGCAAAACATATATAGAGATGAAGGATTACAACAATGCCCTTTTGTATCTGAAAAAGGGGCTGGAAATAGATTCAGGACACCTTGACTTACACTTTTATCTCGGCAATCTTTATTATCAGAAAAAAAAGTATGACAATGCCATTGCTGAATATAAAATAATGTTAAAAGAATTGCCAGAGGACGGCAGGGTCTATTACAGGCTTGGCCTTGCATATAGAAAAAAGGGCAGCATAGATTTGGCAGAGGATGCCTTTAAAAAGACAATAGAGCACAGCCCCTTTACTGATGAGGAGGAAAAGGCATTTATAAACCTTTCAGAAATAAAAAAGGAAAAGGAGAAAAAAAGATAAAATGGGATATTTAATACCAAAGCAGATAGTTGAAGAGCTTGATAAATACATAATAGGCCAGCACAAGGCAAAGAGGGCAGTGGCTATTGCCCTTCGCACAAGGTGGAGGAGGCAGCAGTTGTCAGCAGACCTGAGGGATGAGGTGATGCCAAAGAATATTATAATGATAGGGCCTACAGGCGTTGGCAAGTCAGAGATAGCAAGGAGGCTTGCAAGGCTTGTGGATGCGCCATTTCTAAAGGTAGAGGCGTCCAAGTATACAGAGGTCGGCTATGTTGGCAGGGATGTAGAGTCTATGGTAAGGGATATTACAGACATTGCAGTTAATATGATAAGGGCAGAAAAGACAGAGGGTGTTCAGGAAAAGGCAAAGATTTTAGCAGAGGAGAGGCTTTTGGATATACTCTTTCCCATGCCCCCGAGGTTTGAGCCGCAGGCTGTTCAAGAGGCAGCAGCCGGACATGAGCCGACAAGGGAGAAGCTCAGAAAACAGCTTAAAGACGGTTCAATGAATGACAGGTATATAGAGCTTGAGCTAAAAGAGAAGACAATGCCGGTTGGCGTAATCTCAAATATCGGCATGGAGGACCTTGAGATAAATCTGAAAGAGATGCTCGGCGGAATGTTTCCGGGAAAGAGGAAGAACAGAAAGGTAAAGGTGCCAGAGGCGCTGGATATACTGGTGCAGGAGGAGGCGCAGAAGCTGATTGATATGGATGAGGTGGTTAAAGAGGCGACACTGAGGGTGGAGCAGTCAGGCATTATTTTTATAGATGAGATAGACAAGGTTGCTGGAAGGGAATCAAGGGGAGGGCCTGATGTATCACGCGAGGGTGTGCAGAGGGATTTGCTTCCTATTGTTGAAGGCTCTGCTGTTAAGACAAGATACGGCATTGTAAAGACAGACCATGTCCTGTTTATTGCTGCCGGCGCATTTCATATATCAAAGCCCTCTGATCTGATTCCAGAGCTTCAGGGCAGATTTCCAATAAGGGTAGAGCTTGATTCACTCGGCAAGGGAGAATTTATACGAATACTTACAGAGCCGAAGAATGCGCTGATAAAGCAATATATAGCGCTTCTGGAAACAGAGGGTGTAAAGACGGAATTTACAAAGGAAGGCATAGAGGAGATTGCAGCGATCGCAGAGATAGTAAACGAGAGGACTGAGAATATTGGCGCAAGGAGGCTCCATACTGTAATGGAGAGGCTTCTTGATGAGATATCGTTTAATGCGCCTGAACACAAGGGCAAGAAGATTGTTATTGACGCTGATTATGTTAAAGAGCAGTTGGGTGATATTATAAAGAGTGAGGATTTGAGCAGATACATATTATAAAATAACCCCTCACCTTAATCCTCTCCCCAAAGGGGAGAGGAAATAAAAATGATATCCTCTTCACAAAATGCATATGAAACAAAAACAATACCCTCTCCCCAGAGGGGAGAGGGAAGGGTGAGGGGGAAAATTAACAAGGAGATTCCTTGATTGCAAAGGTTCTTACCAGCGCTGTTATTGGCATTGATGCCTATCTCTTGGAAGTAGAGGTAGATATCAGCCTCGGCCTTCCCATATTTTCCATTGTAGGGCTTCCTGACCTGGCAGTTAAAGAGAGCAAGGACAGGGTGCGTGCTGCTATTAAAAACATCGGCCTTGATTTTCCAGTAAAGAAGATTACCATTAACCTTGCGCCTGCTGATATTAAAAAAGAGGGCTCTTCATTTGATCTTCCGATTGCCGTCGGCATACTCGTTGCC
>CAKKRA010000129.1 GCA_919902475.1 Nitrospiria bacterium | reverse complement strand
ATCAGTCAAATGGGTGTTAAGGTCAGGCTTTATAGTAATTGCAACAGTAATGGGCTACGGCCTTGCAGGGATTGGCGCTGCCTATCTTGCAGCAGGCGTATTAATACTGATTGTTCTTTATCTTGCGGTCTTTGCAGGAAACAGCAGCCTGGTTATAGGCATCCGTTTTATGAACATGGATTCTTTTAAATCTCTCTTTGGATTCAGCATCTGGATATTTTTATCAAAGATGTTTGCCTTTTTTTCATACAGAATAGACACTATTCTTATAGGCATATTTCTTACTCCTGTATATTTAACCTATTACAATGTTGCATTCAAGATATATGAAATGGCATCGTTTTGTTTTTCTGTTTTATCCTATACAGTTGTTCCAGTTAGCTCTGAGCTAAATGCAGTATCAGACAAAAAAAGACTGTATCTTCTCTTTCAAAAGTCAACAAAATATCTTTTATTAGGTATGTACCCTGTTCTTGTCTTTATTATGTTTTATTGCAGTTTTATTATAAGATTATGGATTGGTGAGGGGTTTGAAGCATCTGTAATGCTATGCCAGCTCTTTATAATTTCTCTGTTTTTTACTGCAGTTGGCTTTAGCGGCGCTCAGATTGTTGTAGGCCTTAACCGTTTAAAAGAGCTTGTGCTGTATTCAGGCATTGCTACAATGATAAATTTTACAATAAGCCTCGTATTGATTCAGAAAATAGGAGTAAATGGCGTTGTGATCGGAACAATAACAGGCACAATCATTATAATGACAGGATACTTATATTATTTTATGAGGCTCTTTGATTTTACCTTTACAAATTTCCTGAGGAATATCCTTCTGTGGCCATTGATTACAGTTGCAATGCTGAGCATTTTTTTCGTGATCACAAAAAATTTCTATACAGGTCTTATAGCCTTGGTTTTTACTATTTTTATTATCTTTAAATTTATAGTGGACAAGGAAGACAGGGAGGCGATCTTAAGGCTTGCTTTTCTTAGGAAGGTCTGATTATAAGAAATGTGCCTGAATTCCATCAGAATATCTTATGATTGTTTCAAATCCTGCAAATTGGCGACAAATTGTTTATAATTATCAAAAAATAGATTAGAAAAATATTGCCTTGCAGCTATTAATAATGTTATATTTTGCAAAGCAATCCTGAAAGCATCTGATATTGACTATTGGGAAAGATAGTTATGAATTTTGCAATCTTCGCAGATGATATAGAGGTTTTAAGATTATGCCCTGTGTGCAACAGCAACAGGCATATTCCAATAAGTGATGTTTATTGTGCGGATCTAAACATTTTTACAACAAGTTGTTGCAAAAACTGTTGCTTTGTATTTAGATCATTACGGCCAAGGGCGTCATGGTTTAAAAATAGTTGGATAAAGCGTGAAAAAACCATAACAGAAGCTGATTATTCATTTAATTCTACTTTAGAGCAAAGACGATATAAGAGGTATAAAAACTTAGCTGTTTTTTTTGAAAAAATAAGTGATAAGAAAAAGATACTTGATATTGGCACAGGCCCTGGCACAGGTCTCAGGGCATTTAAAGACAGGGGTTGGGAAGCAATAGGCTTTGAGCCAGACCCGGCACGCGCAAAGATCGCTGTTCAACAGCACGGTATTAGAATAATAGACGGACAACTTGACAAGCTGCAGGAAAGGTTTGACTTTGTGACTCTTATTCATACTTTGGAGCACATGCATAGTCTAAATGACTTTCTGAACGGTGTTGTAAAATGTGTTAAACCCGGAGGTTATATTTACATAGAGGTTCCAGATCTGTTTCATTTTGTAAACTGGAGAGATGCGTTATATTTAGAACATATGGGCAATTTTTCGATTGAGAATTTGATTTTCTTGGGTTCACGACTCGGCCTATCTTCTGAATATCAGCTTTTTCCAAAGACACAGCCGTTTGGCAAGACGCACATCGGCGTTTTATTTAAGAAGGAGAAGCATGTAGAGTCAGGCAGTTTAGTAATGACAAATTTGTCAGAAGAAATTAAATTTTTATATACAAAGGGTCTGCCTAAGAAGGATATTAATTTTCCGATAAGATACCATCTGACAGAGATTAATAATCTGGCTGCAGCAACTGACAAAGATTATCCAGTCTTTGATAAGAAAAATAACTGTTTTATTATGAGTCATGCCAATCTTTTTGTCAGAATTAAGATGGCAGAGCTAAAACTTATAGCATTGGATAATTTGAGGCAATTTATTGCTAATCGTCTTTTATCCTATACATCAAGGATTCTTCCTATTTTCAAGGATGATGACTTTGAGAATATAAAGTTTATTAAGAGGGAAGCGTAAGAATTTTGCTAAAAAATAACTATGACATCCTTTTTGCCATAATGGCTGTGCAGGAGGTAGTTTTCTTTGCGTCTATAGCAAAAAGATTAAGGGATGAGGAAGGGCTTTCTGTTGCCTTCCTGACCTTTCACGAGGCTGGAGACGATATCCTTGAGAAAGAGGGGATGCCGTATTTCAGCCTGCACAAGATAAAGCAGCAGATGGAGCAGAAGGATTATGCTGACATCAGCCTGAGCGAGATTGAAGGCAGGCTTAAGAACAAGATAAAGGACATTGTTGTCCATGAAATGCTCACTGCTAACAGACAGGATGAGGCATTTTTGCACAACAAGGTTATTCAATACTATGCAATAATTGATAAGATATTCAAAGAAAATAATATTGGCTGCGTGGTTCAGGAGCTCGGCGGTTTTATTGCGCCTCAGCTTCTATATTATATTTCCAGATATCACGGGAACAACCATATTTTTATAGAGCCTGCCATGTTCCCTAAGAGAATAGTCTTTACGCTGAACAGGCTTTATGCAGATATTGATGAATATGATGACAGGGTATTG
>CAKKRA010000128.1 GCA_919902475.1 Nitrospiria bacterium | reverse complement strand
AGCGCTTGTTGCCGGGGAAATAATAGCTATTATAAGCAAAGCAAACAATAAGGCAGCAGCAAGCGCCATCGGCGGTTTTATTCCGGGACGCGCATTTCTTGATATATGTATGGCTACCAGTATGCCTATAACAGTAAATGATATTGCAAGATGTCCGAGAAGAAGGACAAAGAATATCATCATGTCAACTGCAGCATTGCTAAGGAATGACCTTTGCGGAGGCTCAACAAATATGGGGATGTCATTAAGCAATTGAGCGGTCTTAACAGCTATTACCTGCGCCCTCTCATCCCACACAAGAAAGTAGCCTGTAACCCCGATGCCGATAGCAACTGTTAAAAGGGCAATGCCAGAACCCCATGAAAGCCACCGCCATTGACGGTATCTGCCGAGAAGAAACTCCCTTAACAGATGAATAGCCATGAACAGGACAAATCCATCAGAGGCATAGCGGTGTATGCTCCTCATGATACCGCCTAAATACCACTGATTGACAGTAAGATACTGAACTGTCTCATAGGGACTGCTTGTCCTGTAGAATAAAAATAAATAGACGCCGCTTATGGTTATCAGCATCAGGAAAAAGAAGCATATTGTCCCTAACCAGTAGAGCGGATTGTATTCCTGCGTAAAAACCCTGTCTCCTAATCTATCAAATGTGTATACAACCCTCCGCCTGACAGAGAGACCTTCATAACCCATTATTTACCTTCCTCCCCAGGATATCATTTCTTTAGGATATTCTAAATATTCTAAAAGCAAGGCTTGTAAACCTTATAACAAGAGATGATATCTCCTTCCACCACATAAATATGATTGGGACAATAAAACATAAGATAGTTAATAATATATAACCTATAAGATAATAATAATTAAGCTTGTAAGCGCCGCTCACAGGGTCATAATCAGAGCACATTAATTTAAACCTGTCTATTAAAAGTGTGAAATTCAGTATATCATCAGCGCTGGCGCTGCTTGACATTGCGCCTTTTAACGACTCAATCAATTCCTTATCTGCCCTGTCATTATCACCTGTCCCGTAGAATACATTCTTATATATTTTGCCGTTTAAGTCCATGATAGAAATCATATTTATATGGTCAAAGCCTTCCTTTGTCTTCTGATAGGAGAACCCAAATTCCTCTGTAAGCTTCTCTATAGTCTTTTTATCTCCTGCGGCAAATCTCCAGTATTTGAAATCCTTGGTAAAGTTCTCGCCGTATTCCTTCATCTTCTGAGGCGTATCCATCTCATAATCAAAGGATACTGTTATAATATGGATTTTTTGCCCAAGCTCCCTGATCATATCATCCCTGATTCCAGCAAGGATCGCTGTGCTTATATGACAGACATGTGAGCAATTGGTATAAACAAAGTTGATTATAAACGGCTTACCGATATATTCGCTCAAACTAAACCTATTGCCATCCTGATCTAATAGGATGTGGTTTCCAGGCTTTTTTCCGATTGACTCGTTAGCTGTTATTATCAGCTCTGTCTGTTTTATCTTATCATTGGATATTGCATTTGCAGAAGAATTATTGGCGAGCAGAAAAAATACGAATATAAGAAATGATAGCGCTTTTTTCATCTTTAAACTACTGCCTTATGCCTATATCAAGGATTACTGCTGACAAGATTACAAAGAGATAAATCATTGATGCCTTAAAATTCTTCCAGGCAGTATCTTTAGAGAGGTCGCGAAGAAGCTGGATATTCCTGACTATAAAAAAGACCCCCATAGATATAGCTATAGCAAGGTATAATCTTCCAAGATTGCCAAAAAATGCCGGAAGCAGCGAGGAAATAACAAGGAAGATCGTATTTATCAGGATAAATAAGGCGGTTTTTTTATCTCCAATAACCACCGGAAGCATTGGCACACCTGCGCTCTTATAATCTTCCTTATGGAACATGGCAAAGCTCCAGAAGTGCGAGGGTGTCCAGAAAAATAAAATCACTGCCAAAAGGATCGGAGGCAGGCATAATTCAGGCTTCTCAGATGCGCCGCCAGCAAGCGCTGCAAAACTTCCGGCAAGGCCTCCAATGATTATATTTGCCCAGCTCCGCCTCTTAAGCCACATGGTATAAATTACAACATATACAAAGGCGCCGAGAAATAGGTGTATTGCAACAAGAAAATTAAGCGCCAGAAAAGAGAGCGCTATAGAAAATATTAAAAGAAGGCTTGCAGACAGGAGCGCATAAAAAGGATTTATATCCCCAAAGGGAATGGGCCTTGCTGTTGTACGTTTCATAACCCTGTCTATATCCATATCAAAATAGTGGTTGTAAGCGCTGGCGCCAGAAGCTGCCATCATTGTTGACAATATCAGAAGCGCCATCTTATAGACAGAGATATCGCTTCCCTGAGCTGCTATTGAACCCACAATAGCAGTAAAGGTGATTAAGACACATATCCTGAGCTTAAACAAAGGCAGATATTTTCTGAGTTCCATAACGCACCCCCCCTGCTGTGGACTTAATAATTCCCCCTATCCCCCTGATAATCCCCCTACATCCCCCTTTAGCAAAGGGGGATGTAGGGGGATTATTAAAGGGGGATAAGGGAATATCTTACTAAAATATAACCCCTTTTATCCTACAATCCATATCATAGACAACCACTTCCAGTTCAGGAAATAGAACAAGACAAAGAGGGTAAAAAATACCATACCAATAACAAATGTCCCTGGTGCTGGAAACGAATCATGTTTTTCTTCAGCCATAATAAAACCTCCTCTCTGAACACTTATTTATATAATCTTCGCCTCATTCGCTGCCATCTTCCTGCCAAAGAATACTGAGAGCACAGATACAAGAACATATATTGCCCCGCCTGTAACAGCTAACATTGCGCCAATGGCTGCCACTGTTGTGAAAAGGATAACAGTCGGGTCAAAGGAAAATGGAATAATTGAAACTGCAAAGGTAACATCCCAGTGCCTTCTCGGTGAACCGAGTGTGCCGGCAGCTCCCATTCCAAGGGACATTAATACAATGCCGATACCGAATATATACGGCTGGATTGTTGCCAGTTTCTTCCCTATGAGCTCCCGTCTAAAAATAAGCGGGATAACATAGTAAGTCAGGCCCATAAAAGCGAGTGTAGTCCCGCCGACAACAGTTCCGTGAAAATGACCTGTCATTGCCCATGTATTGTGCGACTTAATAGCAAGCTGCTCTGTTCCGTATGCTACGCCTGTTATTCCGCCAATAAAACCAAAAATAAAGAGCGAGAATATCAGGGCTGGAAAACCAGGCTGGCCCCATGGCGCCTTTGTAAACCACTCAAAGAGTCCCTTTGTGTATCCATTTTTACGCTGGGCAACCTCAAGAGCCATTGGGATTGCAAGCGCATGAATCATGCTGGCAAGCACTGCCAGATACATAAAGTAAGATGTATTTGCAATCTTATGGGCTGAGCTTAATGTCGGGTCTGTAAGCAGGTGATGCTCAGATGCCAGATTTATAAAAAGGATATAAAGAACAAATGCTGTTCTGCATATCTTCTCATTAACAGGCTTTGCTCCAACAGTCAGCGCGCCTAAGAGATACCATATAGAGACCATTGCAGTAACATTTATCTGCTGTGAAGAATGGCCAAGGCCCCAGAATATCAGCCTGTACATGGCAGCATCCAGATTTTTAATTATTCCCAGAGACCACAGGAATGTTGGAATGTAGATTATTGCGCCGGCTGAAAGGGTGAAGACCGCAATTATGGCTGCTGCAGTCAGACCGAATGTTACAAGCGGCACAGAGCCTTCATAGGTCTTCTCTGCCCTTGCTATTGCCCATGTTGCAAAGAAGATGCCGCACCCTATCAATGCGCCGACAGCAAAGAGGATTATCCCAAGGTAATAAAGCGGGTGCGCCATTAATGGCACATAAGAAGTGAACATAACATCCGCCCTGCCGGTGAATACCATAATATCAACCATAACTGCTCCTACAAGCATCAGAAGGTAAGCAAGCCATGCGAGCTTCGGCGTGGCAAGCCTTACATTAAGTAAAACCGACGACCCAAAGTATAAGCCTGCTATCTCAAAAAATACTATCCAGAAGATCAGCATATTCAATCCATGAGCTGTCAGAAATCTGTAAAACAGGTCTGCCGGCAATAAGTGGACAGCCGGCCAACGTGTCAAGGCAACCAAAAGCGCCATTATGCCGCCTATAAGAATAAAGACCACTGCTGTTACTGCATTTATCCACATTAGATTCTGTGTGGTCTTAAAAACCTTTTTCCCTGTTATAGGGCAGGTTCTAAACTCTGCTGCATTTGTCATATTTTAAACCCCCTTCTTCAAAATTTATAAATCACATCACAATTATCTTGCCTACCATCGTATGATGGTTAATTCCGCAAAACTCGTTGCAAATTATATGGAATGTACCGGCTTCAGTAGGGGTAAAATTTAATATGTTGTCATGTCCAGGCACTATCTGGAAATTCATATTCATCGGCTGAAGCGAAAATCCGTGCATCAGGTCTGTTGATGATATATGAAACTTATAACTCACCCCTTTCTTGAGTTTAAGAATAGGCACCCAGTTCCACATCTGGCCCCTTAAGTAAACATCAACGCCTGCAGGCGGCTCCACAATCGCTATCCCGCTCTCCTCTCCAACCTTATACTTCTCAATAAACACATTGCTCACCTTCATAAAATCAGCAGGCCTTATCTTTAAAGGCTCTGCCGAAGGGTTCTGCTTGCCATATATATGCCAGAGCGGCATCATGGCGAACAGAATAAGACACCATATTAACGACAGTGTAATCCATATCTTCTCTTGCTTATCCGCTGGTTTCCACCAGTACTTTTCCGGAGATGTTATAGGCATATCCTTTTACCTCCTCAATAATTAAATTTTAGGGTGCAATAACAGCAGTAGGAGCATTTGCATACTCCATAACCCCCCATAGTAAATAAATTACAGCAGGAATCACCATACCCAAAAGGAACAACAAAGAAAGGTCATCATAAAAGATCTGCCAACCTGAAATTCTATCTTCTTCTTTTTTCATACCTTCACCCCCTTTCTAATAAGCCCTTTTATTTTAAAAACTCTTTATTTCGTTCGCCTAATTTAAATGTTTTTCGATTAATTATATATGATTTACATCATAATTAGATATATTAAATATTATTGAATATTCTCCGCACGTTATACAATCTGTGTTTTTAATACTTAAAGATTATATCTAAATAAAAGGAGAGTTCATCCTTTTAGGATAAACTCTCCTTTATCATACATACAATCTTGTTCAAACTATATCCTACTCTTTACCGCCTTCTTTAAGCGGTTTAAATACCTGGGGATTCTCATTGCCTGTAACCTCAAGTATGCCCACTGCCCCTTTATCAATTGCGCGGGAAATAGCATGGTCAACAAGCACATATGCGCCGGGCACATCTACCTTAAAATCAACTATTGCTGCCCCGCCAGGCGGTATTAGCGTGGTCTGAACATTCTTTGCCGGCTCTGAGCCTAATGCGCCCTGCTGGTATACTACATCAAATATCTCTCCTATTACATGAAAGGCAGATGTCATATTTGGCCCGCCGTTTCCTATATATAAACGCACCTTCTCTCCTACATTTGCCTTTAGGTTGCCTGCTGTTGCAAGGGGATTAAATTTTACATATGTTGGCTGCTCTGCCCTCATCTTTTCAACATCAAATGCCTGCATCCCCTTCTCGCCTGTTTTTCCCATTGTATAGAAATCTCCCTGAACTACATAGTATTCCTTGTCTACCTTTGGAAGCCCTTTTTCCGGCTCAACAAGTATCAGCCCATACATGCCGTTTGCAATGTGTGTTGGTATGTGGGATGTTGCACAGTGGTAAATGTATATGCCAGGGTTTAAGGCCTTCCACACAAATCCTGTTTTGCCGCCAGGTATGGTTTGTGTTGCCTTTGCACCGCCTCCAGGGCCTGTTACTGAATGTAAGTCAATAGAGTGGATGTTTTTGCTTGCTGCGCTGTTTTTTAAATTGAATGTTACTGTGTCTCCTGCACGCACCCTTATAAACGGTCCGGGAACTGTCCCGTTAAATGTCCAGAACTCGTATTCAACTCCGTCTGCTAATTTACCTTTTATTTCTGTTGTCTCCAGCTCTACAAGCACCTTTGCCGGTGTTGTGCGCTTAACAGCAGGCGGCACCTGTGGCGCTGTGGTTAATACTGCCTTTTCTTCTCCTGCTGCCATGATATTGCCTGGTATTGCCAAAAATACTAATGCTGCTATACTTAATGCTGCTGATATTGTTTTTCTTATCCTCATTTTCCTATTCTCCTTCTTTTAAAAGATAGTCAGGACATTCTTGTCCTGTAAAACATTCTCGTTCGTAGCGGCATGGCATGCAGTTTACTGCTGCTCTTTTGCAAGTGTCGGATTTGAAAGCCTGCCGATCTCCCTTATGTAGTTTACCAACTGCCATCTCTCCTTTTCACTTAAACTGCCTCCAAACGGTATCATCCCGTATTCTGTGCCTTCGCTGATCGCCCAGAATATCTCCCCGTCTGTCCTCACCTTCTGCCACTGTAAATTTGTAAAGTCCCTCGGCTTTGGAT
>CAKKRA010000127.1 GCA_919902475.1 Nitrospiria bacterium | reverse complement strand
AATCTCCTTCTCAATTACCCGCCTCATATATTCTGATTCTTTTCTGGCAATCTCATGGAAATTATTTCCAATAGAATTTTTTAAAAGATGTGTGCCGCCTAAATAGGTGAGTGTTACGCCGACTATTCCGGGCAAAAGACCGATTATAGCAGCAAGAAAGATTATCTTGCCCTGTATACCTCTAAACAAACTCCCCCCTCCAAATATCTTTTAATCAAAAGCAGAATATTTTGCAGAATCAATTATTTTTGGTTGTTTTAATTGTAGCAGTTTTTAAACAGGAAGGCAATCATTTCCTACAGCGAACAGTCCTGAAGAACCCCTTTTATCTCCCCTACTTCCCACTTTACAAGGCCGACACTTGATGCAAACCAGTAGTTGTTCCTTATCCCGCCTTCTATCTCCTCGCTCACCTTAAAACATCTGAATTTTCCTGAAGGAATTATAATATACTCTAATGAGAGTACCTTATAAAAACACACAATGCCGTCTATTATCTCTGTCCATGTATCACCGATTGAAAAAGTAAGCCTGTCTGAGGCCTTATTAGTCTCGTACACAATAGTTGATGGCTGGAAACTGCTGTCACCATTACCATTGTTGCCATTGCCGTTGCCATTTACCTTAGTCCATTTTTTCAGGATTGTTTTCTCACCCTCTTTGTTTTCCATATTTAACATAACTCTTTCCATAATAACCTCTCTTTTTAAAGGCAATAAATATCTTGCTGAACTCTTTTCAGCATCAAATCAGATTATAATGTTATGAAATCCTAACTCGCTAATTCACACGCTGATTAATAACAGAACTTAATTCCTTAAAATTAACTGGTTTCTCCATATAAAAGGTATTATCATCCATCTCATCTATAAGCTCATCTTTTGGTCTTACGCTCAAAAAAATAATAGGTATATGAGAGCCGCTCTTTCTAATTATCCTTTTTGCCTCAATCCCATTCATAACAGGCATATTAATATCCATAATCAAAATATTTGGCCTTTTCTCACCAGCTATTTCCACTGCCTCAGAACCATTAGATGCAACCAGTATCTCTGAAAATTCATGCTCAAGCCTGTCGCGTAAAACATCAATTATATCCTTCTCATCATCGACAATTAATATTTTTGTATTCATATTTGTCCTCTCCTTAATATTTATAAAAGCAATAACCATGCCAAAGGACAGCAAATATATTATGGACATGGCACGCGTGGCTATTTAGCAGAAATATTATGTAATATCAAATAGTTATAATAGAGTTGATAATAATGCTTGTATGGCGTGATGTTAAAGATAATAGTTGTGGCAGTTATCTAATTAGATACACGGTTATACTTTTAGATACACCCTATCCGTTTATATCTAATTCCTTTATCAACCTTGATAGATATGTCCTCTGCAGATCAAGGTAGTCGGCTGTCTTTGCCTGGCTCCCGCTGTTTCTCTTTAATGCCTCGCGAATCAGGTTCTTCTTATACTCTTTAATAGCGTTATGAAAACCAAGTTCAGGCATGGATTGAACTGCTGCAGATGGAAGTAAGGGCAGGTCTTCCGGCATTAGTTCGGAGCCATTACATAAAACAACCCCTCTTTCTATTACATTCTGAAGCTCCCTTATATTACCCGGCCAGTGATACTGTAAAAGGATATTCATTGCCTCACTTGATATTTTTTTAACATCCTTTTTCATTTCAATATTAAATTTATTAACAAAATATTCTGCTAATATGGAAATATCATCAGTGCGATCCCTCAACGGCAGCATCTTGATATTAACCACATTTAAGCGGTAATACAGGTCTTCCCTGAATTTGCCGTCTGAAATAGCCTTATTAAGATCTCTATTTGTTGCTGCTACAACCCTTATATCAACTTTTATATACTTTGTGCCGCCGACCCTTTCAAATTCATGGTCCTGCAAGACCCTCAAAAGCTTTGCCTGCAGAGACGGGCTTATATCCCCTACCTCATCAAGAAAGAGCGTCCCGCTGTCTGCCAACTCAAGCTTTCCCTTTTTCTGCTGGATAGCGCCTGTGAATGCGCCCTTTTCATGGCCGAATAACTCGCTCTCAAGAAGATTCTCTGATAAGGCAACGCAGTTTACAGGAATAAACGGCCCTTTTGCCCTGTCGCTCCACTGATGTATTGACCTCGCAATAACCTCTTTCCCTGTACCGCTCTCTCCTAATAACAGAACCGTTGATTTGCTGTTTGCAACCTTCTTAGTCATCTCCACTATCTCTGCCATCTTAGGATTATTGCCTATTATAAATCTGTATCTCTCCCCAAGCTGCGAGGAGAGATACTCCTTAGCAGATTTTAAACCTTCTCTTTCAAGCACCTTATTGATTACTACCTCCAAATGGGTTGGATCAAAGGGCTTTACTATAAAGTCATAGGCGCCTTCTTTTATTGCCTCAACTGCTGATTCAATAGTGCCAAATGCAGAGATTACAATTACAGTAATATTCAATCCTTCTTTTTTTATAGCCCTTAATACATCCATGCCGCTCATCTTCGGCATCTGCAAATCTAAAAAAACAATCGTGGGCTCCTCTTTTTTAATAGCATTTAATGCATCAAGGCCGTTTGCCGCCCTTATAACAGTAAAGCCCTTTGCAGAAAGCCTGTCAGTAATAAGATCCAGAAGATCAGGGTCATCATCAACAACCAATATCTTTACAAGTGAGTTATTCATTAATTTCCTCCGATACTTGATGTTGTTTGTTATAGAGCGGTAGGGTGAATAAAAATTTACTTCCTTTACCAATCTCGCCATTCACCCATATCTTCCCCCCGTGTAATTCAACAAGGCTCTTTGTTATTGCAAGACCAAGGCCGGTCCCTTTTGTCTTTGCAACGGAGCCATTTCCTGTTTGATAGAATCTGTCAAATATCCTTTCTTTATCATCTTCAGATATTCCAATACCGTTGTCAATCACTGAAACCCTGATAAAATTATTATCCTGTCTCTCTGTCTTTATCTCTATCTTGCCTCTTTCCCTTGAAAACTTTACTGCGTTGTCTAAAAGATTTATAAATATCTGATTGAGTTTATCCCTGTCAGCTATTACTACAAAATTTGCGTTTTCATCTGGTATTAAAAATTTTATATCCTTTTCCACTGCAACAGCCGTTATGTTTTCTGTCACATCCTTTATCATATCTCTGATTGATAAAGGCAGCAGTTTTAATCTTATTTTGCCTGATTCAATACGGGACAAATCTAACAGCTCATTTATAAGCCTTATTAATCTGTCAGTATTATTCTTTATCCTGAAAAGGTATTGCTGCTGCTTCTCAGTCACCTCGCCGATGATGCCGTCAAGCATATTATCCACAGAGCCCTTGATAGAAGAAAGCGGGGTCCTGAGTTCATGAGAAACATTGGAAACAAAATCTGATTTCATCTTATCCAGCATCTTTAAGTGTGTTATATCATTGAATACAGATACAATGCCCATCAAATCACCGTTTTTATGAAAGATAGCTGATGAAATCACCTTTAAAATTTTATCAGTTTCTGCGATTGGATTTAAAATTTTGATCTCTTTTGAATATGTTTTTGTTCCGGTATTATACGATTTTTCAAATATAGCAATAAGCTCGCTACAGTCAAATTGACTGGAGATCATTTCCTTACCTATTATCTTTCCTGCCTCCCACCCGAATATATTCTTTGCAGCAGGATTAATTGTGATTATTTTGTGATCCTTATCTGTCACCACTACGCCGTCAGCTATACCGTGAATTATAGTCTCTATCTTTAATTTTTCCTCCAGCGCCATCTCAAGTGTTGCCTCTAATTCTACATTTGAATTGTTTAACTCCTCTGTCCTCTCCTCAACCTTATGCTCAAGGCTGCGATTGAGCAGTTCAAGCTCTTCATGCTTTGCCTCAAGCAGCCTCATTGACCTGTCA
>CAKKRA010000126.1 GCA_919902475.1 Nitrospiria bacterium | reverse complement strand
AACATAAATCCTGTAAAAGACAAAAATGTTCTGCTAAAACCCAATTTTAATACAGCAGACCCATTCCCCGGCTCTACGCATAATGATACACTTATCAATTTGATACTGCATTTAAAAAAGATGGGCGCAAAGGGTATTACAATCGGCGAGAGGAGCGGGCCGCCTGATACAGCAGATGTCATGAAAGGCAAGGGGATTTATGAGCTTTGTAAAAAGTATGATGTTGGGCTTATAAATTTTGAAGAGCTTCCATCAGACCAATGGGTAAAGATAAAACCAAAAGAGAGCCACTGGAACGATGGCTTCTATGTAGCAAAGCCTGTTATTGATTCAGAGTGCATTGTTTCAACCTGCTGTTTAAAGACGCATGGATACGGCGGCGTCTTTACCATGTCATTAAAACTCTCTGTCGGCGTTACGCATAAGAAAAATATGACAGAGCTTCACACATCTTTCCGAAGCATGAAGAAGATGATTGCAGAGATAAATCAGGCATACAATCCATCATTAATACTCCTTGATGCAATAGAGGCATTTACAGACGGAGGCCCTGCAAGAGGGACAAGAAAAAAGGCAGATGTAATAATTGCAGGCACAGACAGGATCGCGATAGATGCAGTGGGCATTGCCATCTTAAAGGAGCTCGGAAGCAATAAGGCAATAATGGAGAGAAAAATCTTTGAGCAGGAGCAGATTGCAAGGGCAGTTGAGCTTGGCCTCGGAGTCTCTAAACCAGAGGATATTGAGATAGTGACGGATGATGAGGATGGCAATAAATATGCAGCAAGGCTATTAGAAATCTTATCAAAGGGCTGACAATCAAGCCAGCTTTTACGGAAGCCAAAGGTACATGAACTTGACGCCTTTAAATACTGAGAGGTCGTTTACTGAAATGGAGAGGTTGATTCCTTCTGTGCCTTCTGGATAGGATGAATAGACAGTTGGTTTGTATGTTCCGGGTCTATAGTATCTTATTATTTTTGCCTCTTTAATATTTAGAGATTTTTTCATCTCCTCTATTGCATCATCAAGATAGCCGATTTTGTCTATGAGCTTAGCCTTATATGCCTGCTCTGCTGTATAGACCCTGCCGTCTGCAAGCCTCTGGATCTCTTCTTTTGTCAGCAGATTTTTTCTCTGCTCATATATCACACTAACAAACCTGCTGTGGAGTTCATCAATTATCTTTTGAAATATCTCTTTCTCTTCTGGCGTGCTTGGCCTGAATGGAGACCATGAGTCCTTTTTGTCGCCTGATTTGACAATCTCTCCTTCAACGCCAATCTTTGACATGAGGCCTTCAATATTGAACTTCATTACAAAGACGCCGATGCCTCCGTTAATAGATGTTGGATGGCTAAAGACCTTGTCAGTTGCCATTGAGATATAATAGGCGCCAGAGACTCCCATGTCAGTAACGCATGCATAAACAGGGATATTTTTCTTTTTCTTAAACTTGAGTATCTCATGATAGATTGTATCAGATGCTGAAACAGAGCCTCCATTTGAATTGATTTTCAGGATTATGCCAGAGACATCGCTATCCTCTTCTGCCTTTTGCAGCGCTTCCTTTATCATTGCTGCTGTGAAATTTTTTGAGCTGAGAAGGCTCTCTTTTTCGCCTTCAGTGATTGTCCCTGATACATCTGCAATCAGGATCTTTGGCGCGCCTTTTCCTTCAACTAACTGTTCTTTAAGCGGCTTTTCAATAGGTGCAAGAGAGATATATACAGCACAGCCTGTTATAAAAAATAGCAGCAGAAAGGTCAGGGCTTTTAGATGCCTTTTCATGGGAGTAATCTATCAGAGATTTTTAGAGGTGTCAATTAATAATAAAATCCCCTGCTGTGTCTTGGGGTTTCGAGCCGATCGAGATCTTATGTATAAGTGGGTGCCACAACAGGCGCTTAGGCGTCCCTTCCCCCGTGTATGGGTTCAGGGCATGCTCACCACATCCTGTATTAGGTTCCCCTTGCTAAATTGCTTCTCTCGGCGCTACGCCCCAAGACACAGCAGGGGAAGTATTTTTTATCTTCTTGTTTTTATTATATACAAAAATATACAATAAAATCAATAGCGGATAATATGTTGATTTATAAGATAAAATTGATGGGGTTACCTCCCAAACTCCCTCATCTTTAATTCCTTTCTCTTTATCTTTCCGCTTATGGTCTTTGGAAGGTCGTCAACGAATTCAATCTTTCTTGGATATTTATATGGCGCTGTATGTTTTTTTACAAATTCCTGAAGCTCCTTTTTCAAAGAATCAGAAGGCGTGTGTCCTTCTGTTAAAACGATAAATGCCTTTACAACCTCGCCCCTCACCTCATCAGGGCTTGCAACAACTGCAGATTCTTTTACAGCAGGATGCCCTATTAAAACACTCTCTATCTCAAATGGCCCTATCCTGTAGCCTGATGTAAGTATAATATCATCTGCCCTTGCAACAAACCAGAAATAGCCGTCCTTATCTTTATAAGCCCTGTCCCCTGTAATATACCAGTCACCTTTAATAGTTTTTTCTGTTGCCTCTAAGTTTCCAAGATATTCCTTGAATAATCCCGCAGGTCTTTTTGGTTTTATCTTTATTGCTATATCTCCTTCAGTATCTAAATGAACGGTGTTTCCATTTTCATCAATAATGTCTACAACAAATCCAGGCGCAGGCACACCCATTGAACCGGGCTTTACAGCAAGGCATCTGAAATTAGCCAATACATTTACTGTCTCTGTCTGGCCGTAGCCGTCATATATATACAGCCCTGTCCGCTCCTTCCATATATTGATTATCTCCTTGTTCAATGGCTCTCCTGCTGCAACAAAATGCCGCAGGCTTTTAAATCTGAATTTTTCAGGAGGGATTTCTTTTGCCATCATCCTGTATGCAGTTGGCGGGCCGCAGAAGGTTGTAATAGGATATTTTTGCATTACCTCTACTGCAAATGATGGATCAAACTTTCCCTTTTTGTAAAAGGAAAAGATTGTAGCGCCCATATTCCATGGGCCAAAGAGGCTTGACCATGCTGCCTTAGCCCATCCAGTGTCTGAGATATTCCAGTGAATATCACCCGGCCTTAAGTCAAGCCAATATTTACCTGTTATGATATGCGCAAGAGGATAGGATGCTTGAGTATGCAGCACCATTTTGGGAGGCCCTGTTGTGCCTGATGTAAAATATATTATGGAAGGCTCATCTGACAATGCCCTTTCACCTGTAAAGGCATCTGCCTTATCCCGCTCTTTAATGTAGTTGTGCCATCCAGAAAATCCCCCCATCCCCCCTTTGCTAAAGGAGGGTGAGAGGGTATTAATCATTATCAGGATAGGAATATTGCTATGCCCTTTTACTGCCTCCTCAATCTTCTGCGCCTCTTCATCTGTTGCAATTATTGCCTTTATATCTGCTGCTGACAGCCTGTATCTTATATCCTTTGCTGTTAAAAGTGTTGTTGCAGGTATAGGAACTGCATTAAGCCTCATAAGGCCGAGCATCACCTCCCACCATTCAGGTATATTAGGGAGCATCACAAGAACCTTGTCCCCTTTATTGATGCCCATATTTTTAAAAGCGCCTGCGCCTTTTGATGAGAGGTTTTTTAATTCATTAAAGGTGAGTTTCTTTTCTATTGTCCCGTCAGTCCAGAAGAGTGCGAGCCTGTTTTCCCACTTATCAAATACATCAATCGGAAAAGAGAACCTTTCAGGGACAGATAAAGAGAAATCCCTGTACTCCTTTTCGTAGTTTGTCATGTTGGGTGGTTGTTTTTGCAGGTTAGAGCTCTTCATTGAATAATAGTTTCCATGCAGCCTTATAAGCTACAATTTCACGCACATCTTCAGGAAGGTTTTCAAGAAACTTCCTGAGCGTTTTGTTTTTTTCCGGCAGTTCATCCATCCTATCGCCGCCTAAATCCATTGCAGCGAGAAAACGCCATGGATAGGCTGTTATTAAGCGTATCCATTCTTCCTTCACCTTGCCATGCTCGTTACCCCATATACGCGCATGTCTCTCTCTGCTGCCTGGGTATACTGATTCAGTGCTTCCAAAGGCGGTGTCAAAGTAGATATTAGGGTATTTTTTAATCAGCCTTTCAACATAATCATGACCGTAGATAGCGCTGCGCACCTGATAGCGTATCTGTGATAGATGGCACCAGATGACCTTTGCCTTAGGATAAGCAGTCAGCATCTCCTCCAGCGATGAAAGTAATTTGTCTTCAATCTCATAATGTATCTGAAAGGGGATGCCGCTCTCCTGCGAAAAAGCAAACAGCCTGTGTCCAACCTTGCTATTAATCGGAATGTCAACATCCCGATACATTTCTCCCCTTTTATATTCAGGAGGGGATGGATAATGGCGGAACTCAAATTCTCCCATAAGGGGGTAGCCGTCTTCCTTTACATGCTTTATCTGTTCATTAAGAAAGTCTTCTGGTTTTTCAGTCCATGCAGGGTAAATGCCTGCAACAGTAGTTGGAATGTAGCGCCATGGGTCAGCGCTGATTAAATGTCTGATATTGTCTGTCCAGAGCTTGCCCTCTTTGAATCCCTTTTCACCAACCTGTGGAGAAAAGGCAATCAGTGCTACACCCTCTTTATCCATAATTTTAGCAAAACTCCTAACATTCAACTTTTTAGGGTTGTAGCTTGATTCAATATCAATAATGGGAAGCTTGCCGCTGTTGCGGATAGCTTTAATCCTGTCCCTCCATTTACTTTTTAGGGAGTTCATATCAAAAGGGACATTGGCCTTTGGCGCAGCATCAGCATCCTCAATATCTGGTATGCGCCCTATTTCAGCGGCATTAGAAATACTTATCTTTTCTATTGCGATTAAGGGAGAGACTAATAAAAACAGAAAAAGGCTTAAAATCAAAATAAACTTTTGCATCTCGCTTCCTCTTAATAAAATTTTAATAAATTTTGCGGCTAATACTATTTCTTTATAGACTGCAAGAATCCACTGCATCTCCTTTGTTGTCAATCTGTACAGGTTTAAGATTATCTTCTTTCTTGAGCAAATGCAATATTTTTTTGCTGTTGTTTAAAATCTGAGGTGGTATAATAACACAAAATTGTCTCTATTCCTTTCCCTGCTTAATGCTTGCTGGGACAATTTTCGCAGGAATGACGAGATAAGGGGATAAACCACTGTGCGCGCCTACGATATTATCCTTAAAAAGAGAAAAGGCAATAAGCTTACAAAGGAAGAGATTGCCTTCTTTGTAAACAGCTATACAAAAGGCGGTATTCCTGATTATCAGGCTTCTGTGCTTTTGATGACAATATATTTTAAGGGCATGGATGATGAAGAAACAGCCAATCTTACAGAGGCGATGATGAACTCCGGCGATGTGTATGACCTCTCCTCGATTTCCGGCAAAAAGATAGACAAGCACAGCACAGGCGGTGTTGGAGACAAGGTTTCCATAATTCTTGCACCATTGGTTGCCTCTGCTGGTGTAGTTGTCCCCATGATGTCTGGCAGGGGACTTGGCCACACAGGCGGGACACTGGATAAATTAGAGTCCATTCCCGGATTTAGAACCAATCTTACCAAAGACGAGTTCATATCAAATCTCAAAAAGATAAATGTTGCAATGATAGGCCAGTCTGAGCTTATTGCTCCAGCTGATAAAAAACTCTATGCCCTCCGCGATGTAACAGGCACTATTGAATCAATACCATTAATAGCAAGCAGTATTATGAGCAAAAAGCTTGCTGAAGGGATAGATGGCCTTGTGCTTGATGTTAAGACAGGAAACGGCGCATTTATGAAAAAGGAAAGGGATGCAGTAAGGCTTGCAAGAGTAATGTCTGCAATCGGGAAAAAGATGGGGAAAAAAGTTGTTGCCCTGATAACTGATATGGAACAGCCGCTCGGCAATACAATTGGCAACAGCCTTGAGATTAAGGAGTGTATTGATGTTCTAAAAGGCAGAGGCCCGCAGGACTTGATTAATATTACTTTAGAGCTTGGCGCATATATGCTTAAATTAGCTAAGAAGGTCAATAATGCAGCAAAAGGCATGGACATTTTAAAAAGACATTTATTTGACGGCTCTGCATATCAAAGGTTCATGGAAATGGTAGAGCTGCAGGGAGGCGATGTCAGAGCAATAGACAATCCTTTGCTGCTCCCTTCTGCAAGATATACAAAGGAGCTATTAAGCGAAGGAACTGGATATATCTCAAAGATGGATACAGAGGCAATAGGCATAGCATCCTGCATGCTCGGCGCTGGAAGGGAAAAGGTAGAGGATAAGATTGATCCTGCAGTTGGCATTGTAATTGATAAAAAGATCGGGGATAAAGTAAAAATTGGCGAAAGGCTGGCATTGCTGCATTATAATGCAGAAGATAGACTTGCTGAGGCATATAAAAAATTACAGGGCGCTTATTTAATCAGCAGCAAGAGGCCAAAGAAGAGGCAATTAATCAGACGAATAATCATGGCATGAGAAATTTCTTGACAATAAAAAAGACATAATCAATAATTAAGCAAGACTTACCTTTAAAGTTGTCCTTTCTTAATCAAAAAAGCAATTTTTTTTCAGGGAGTCCACCTGTAGATATTAAAGAGCGGCAGCATACGATAAGGATATTCACTTTGAGCAGGTTTAATCTTGTAAAGGAAGGAAGACCTGTCAGGTTCTCAAGAAAGACACAGCAAAGGCCATTTACCCTGCTTAAGGCGCTGATAGCATTGGGAGGCAGGGAGGTAAAAGAAGAGGAATTAACAAGCATCCTATGGCCGGAGACCGATGGAGATTCAGCCCATGGGGCATTTGCAATCAACCTGCACCGTTTGCGCAGGCTCGTTGGAAATGAAAAGGCCGTAAGCCTCAGGGATGGAAAGGTTACTCTAAATTCGCGCTACTGCTATGTTTATGCATGGCTGTTTGAGCGTCTGCTTGGAAAGGCAGACACAGCGTTAAAAGACGGCAGTAAGGATAAGGCAATACAACTGATTGAGAAAGCAGCTTCATTATATAACAATCCATTTTTACATGATGAGCATGCAGCGCCATGGGCAGATAAACTTCGCAAGCGGCTGCAGAGTAAATTTATCAGATATATTGGAAAGCTCGGAATGTTGTATGAAGAAGAAGGTGAATTTGAAAAGGCAATAGATACATTTAAAAAGGCTATTGAAATTGACCCGCTATCAGAAGGGCTTTACCAGCACCTTATGCAGTGCTTTCAGAGGCTTGGCCGCAGGGCAGAGGCGCTGGTGGTTTACAATAACTTAAAAGAAATCCTCTCCACAACATTCGGTGTGGAACCATCCTCCCAAACAGTTGCCCTATACAAAATACTCATCAACAAATAATCACAACAATTTTTTCTTCTGTATCTTATCTGTAACCTATCTGTATATACCTGTCTGATATAATTGCGGTATTTTATAAGGAGGTAATGGTTTGGCAGTTTAGAATAAACAGCCAAACATCATTGAAAATTGAGAAGTGAAAAGTGAAAAATGCAAAGTTAACGCCCTTTCAATCCCCCTCTTAATTTAAGAGGGGGAAGAGGGAGTTATTTAAGGGACAAGGGAAGATTTTCTATAATAACATAATCAACTTTTTCAGGAGGGATGAGGTTATGAAAAGGCAAAGACAAGAAATGAAGAAAGGCATTTTATCAATCAGTTATCTTTTAATCGCACTGATGATTGCAGCGCTCACTGCCTGCGGTGGGCTTAAAGGGCCTATGATTCCAAAAAGCAATATTCCTGCTGATATTGATGTTGTGGTAAAAATGGAGATAGAAAGATTGTATTCATCTTCCTCATCAAAAAGGGAGAATGGAGCCCATAATTTGGGAATTATTGGCAAAGAGGCAGCGCCTGCTGCGCCGTTTTTAATAGATATGTTAAAGGATAAAAATGAGGATGTACGAGTGAATGTCGCAATTGCACTTGGAAAGATAGGCGACCCTCGTGCGGTAGAGCCATTAATTATTGTTTTGAAGGATGAGGATGAGGATGTGCGATTCAGCTCTGCGTTGGCGTTGGGAAATATCAAAGACCCCCGTGCAGTAGAGCCATTAATTGTTGCATTAAATAAGAAAGAGGAGGAGGTTTTACGAAGGAGTGCTGCAGAGGCGCTGGGAAATATCAAAGACCTTAGTGCAGTAGAGCCATTGATTGCTATATTGAAGGGTGAGCCGTTGATTGCTACATTAAAAGATGATGATGACGGGGATGTATATGTACGAAAGAGCGCTAAAGAGGCGCTTGAGAAGATTTCAGGAAATAATCTTGGTTACGACCATGCAAAATGGCAGGCATGGTGGGCGGAAAACAAGAATAAACAATTGGCAAGCCCACGGCAATAAGATGAGGTTAATTAGGCAAGAAGATAAATACGGCTATAGTAGCAAAGGGGTTCTAAAAAGGGTGCTTCAAAATTTTAAATTATCTGCAAAAAAAATCGTGGAAGCGCCCCTCGCTAAAAGGCGCGTGTGAGTTTTTAAAAGAGGTGTCGTGGGGGAAGAGGATGAAGGTGGAATAAGAAAAATAATTTTAAAAGATTTGCGGTTATTTGACTAATAGGTGACTCACTCTATGTTTGTAGCCGTATTGGCTGAAGTGTTCATCAAGGCTTAGCGCGGCATCTATAGAGTATTTATCAATAATGGCAAAACTTGTGCAATCGGTATAGCTGAAGTCCTTATCCTTATACTTAATAAATATCTCTTTTGCAGAGTGTTCATCTTTTTCAGTAACATGCAAAATCCTGATATTTGAGGCATCAAGGCCTTTTATAAAAGCAACTGCTGCATCGTGATTAACTCTGGCACGGATTAAGGTAATGGTTTCATCAATAATGTAGTTTGAGGTATAAAATATGGCTTTTTGTTCAACAACTTTCTGGTATGCAGTGGCAGATAGTTCATGGAAGGTGTCTGATTTATCGGCGATGGCAAGGAATGCCCCTGTATCTATAAAGGCCTTCATTTGGCCTTTTTCCAACCATAGAGGTATTTATCATGCTCTTGGGAAAGATTTTTAATGCCGCTGTTAAAAATACCCACCAAGGCCAGAGGCTGCTTTTTAGGCCTTCTCCTTGGCGGTATTTTTATTATAGTAATGGCGAGCTTTTCATGCTCTTTTATATGAAGTTTTTCCAGCGGCTTTATTACGCCGTTTTCAAAGACAGCATCTATTACCTTTGCCATGGTTATTGCTCCTTTTTAGATTATAAAAATATAGTAAGTATTTATATGAAATTTAACATAACAAATAGGTCTTTGTCAAATGACAAAATTGGTGTAATGAGAATGTTCTATTTGGGGTGTAGAAAGGAGGGGTGAAGGGGGAAAAGAGGATGAAGATGAGGGAAGAGTTTCCCCTCTATCAAGAGGGGATTAAGGGGTGTGTGATTTTCTAATCCATGCCAACTAAATCATGGGACTCTTATCAACACAATCAACATTATTAACTTTTTTTCATGGAGGGATGATGCTATGAAAAGGCAACGACAAGAAAAGAAGAGAGGTTTTTTATCAATCAGTTATCTTTTAATTGTGTTGATGATTGCAGCGTTTACTGCCTGTGGTGGCGGTGGTAGTGGAGATGGAGGCAGCAGTAATAATAATCCTAATCCAACACCTGCGCCTGCCACAGGAACAATTTCCGGCAGTGTAAGCGGCACAATTATTGTTGCAGTAAATGACAATGGCGACATCGTTGCCAGCGACGACACCACAGGCAAAACGGCTGATAGTAATGGAAATTTCCCCTTTACACTTACAGGCATACCTACAGGCGTAAACATCAGGGTCTATCTGATTACAAGCACTGGTGTCTATCCAATGTATTTTGACAGTAATAATGATGGCACGGCTGACACCAATGTCTTTTCGCTAAGCTCTGCTGCCGCCATTGACCTTGGGTATGTGGCCATAACCAACCAGCAGGCAATTCCAACTACTAACCCTATAACTACTCAAGGGGTAAGCGCTGGGGCAGAGAACACCAATACTCCTAATTATTTAGTCTCAGGAACTTTCTATACCTCTTCGGGAACTTATACCTATACAAATGGCATTCTAAGTGCAAACACTACAAGCACTAATACTATTTGCAACACAACAGGCGTAGAAAATTATACAGTAACTACATTAACAGCTACTACTATGATTATGGTAGATTCGAATGCCGATACTTTGACATGGACTCGCCCCAGCGGAACCGATGGCGATCCAGTCGGCACATGGACAATGACTATTTTTAATTACTTATGGGTTGCCAAAATTAATGCTGACGGTACTTTCACTGTGTCTGAAAATTTCAAATGCGTTAAAGCAGATTCACTGCATACCCAATTTCAGGGAACTGACTATTATTCTGCATGGGTTTCTGTTAACGACCCTACTCAGCAGTTTACACCTGTTACTGTTGAAGGCCAGTATATATCAGGCTCGTTAAGCCTTACTTATAATAGTTCAGAAGGTTACTGGGAAGGCTCTATTTTCCTCGGTCCTACGCCTCCAACGAACCTCCCGCTTACCTATACTTTTACGCTAAATAGCAACACAGGAACTATAACTATGACTGACGACATAGAAGCCTTTGTTGTTCCACTTGCCACAAACTTGTCTCCATCAGGCGGTCAAACAGTTTCAGCCACTCCAACATTCACATGGACAGGGACAGGTTCAGGGACAGGTTCAGGATATACCTATATGGTATCTGTTTTTGAATCTAACTGCACTTCTCCATGTTACGGTATATGGAACAGTAATCTTCTAACAACAACATCTGTAGGCTACTCTGGCCCAGCTCTGACAAGCAGTGGAGCATACTTCTACGATGTTCTTATAATTGATGCATATGGAAACGCCTCTATTGCTGAAGAGAGCTTTGTTGTGCAGTAAGACAGGTTGTAGAAAATTGCATATTGCATTGATGGCAGGAGCTGGCTCCTGCCATCAAAACAGCGGTCAGGCGGCAGGTATACGCTGTGAGGAAGTGGTTATTTACAAATCCCCCTGTATCCCCCTTTTTCAAAGGGTGAAATTCCTCTATCTCCCTTTACAGTACAAAACCCTCTCCCCTTTAGGGAGAGGGCAGGGTGAGGGGGAAATAGGGGGATTATCTGATGAGCTTTTAAAAGAGGTGTCATGGAGAAAGAGGATAAGACTGGAATAAAGAAAAGGGGATAAAGCAGCTATATGGTAATAAGTTCTAATTCTATAACCTTTGAAAAATGCCTTGTATTTAGAGTAAGCAGTGGAATATCGTTAGCTACACAGATGCCTGCA
Organism: Nitrospiria bacterium; assembly: GCA_919902475.1. Taxonomy (GTDB): domain Bacteria; phylum Nitrospirota; class CAKKRA01; order 9FT-COMBO-42-15; family 9FT-COMBO-42-15; genus 9FT-COMBO-42-15. The sequence continues at coordinate 315 of CAKKRA010000126.1, read as the reverse complement.
ATAAGGGTATCAGGTATGCCAATGCCTTCGCCTCTTTTATCTAATGATGCCTGTACTTGCGCGGAAATCACTGAGGCTTGCAGGTCAAAAGGAAGGATAGTAAATTGAGCAATAAAGTCATCAATGCGGTCCTTGCGTTTCATTTTCATATGACCAAGATACAATTCAAAGGCAGTAATTGCTGTGATGCACGGCTCATAGCGTTCAAGAAGTTTTGGAAGAAGAATAAAGCCAGGGGCTTTTTTCCTGAGAAAGTCTACACATATATCCGTGTCTATGCAGGCATCCGTTTTTGCCATCTTTTCCATTCCCTGC
>CAKKRA010000125.1 GCA_919902475.1 Nitrospiria bacterium | reverse complement strand
TGCAATGATGTTTCTTCTTCGCCATGCACCACAAATATCTGAGGGTTGTTTTTAAATGCAGAGAGCCACTGTAAAAGCTCTCTCTGGTCAGCATGGGCAGAGAATCCGCCGATTGTGTATATCTTTGCAGCTACTGCAATGTCTTCACCATAGATGCGGACTATTTTTTCTCTGTCAACGATTCTTCTTCCGAGTGTGCCATTTGCCTGAAAGCCTACAAAAACAATACTGCACTCCTGCCTCCATAGATTATGCTTAAGGTGATGGTTTATTCTACCGCCTTCGCACATGCCGCTTCCTGCAATGATTATTGCATGGGATTTAATATTGTTTAATGCAATAGATTCCTGCACAGAATTTACAAATTTAATCCTTATTGCATCCTTTGAGGCCTTTTCATTTAGCAGCCTCCTTGCCTCTTCATCAAAACACTCCGGGTGCGCCAGATATGCCTTTGTTGCCTCCTCTGCTAAAGGGCTGTCAATATATATATTGATATTATACAGCCTTTCCTCGCGGACAAGCCTGTTAAGTATATATAATAAATCCTGCGTCCTTCCAACAGCAAAGGATGGAATAATGACATTGCCGCCCCTTTTGAATGTAACCTTTATTGCCTCAACAAGTTCATCAACAGTTTTATCCATTGCCTTGTGCAGCCTGTTTCCATAAGTTGACTCTATAACAACATTGTCTGCTTCTGCAATCAGAGACGGGTCATTTATAATTGGATTCCCCTTTCTTCCAATGTCGCCGGAAAATACAATCTTCTTTTCTTTAGCGCTCTCCTGAAACCAGGTTTCAAGGCTTGCTGAGCCGAGGATATGGCCTGCATCAAGAAACCTATATTTTATCCCTTTTCCTGCATGTTCAATCTTTTTGTATGGAACCCTATTAAAGAATGGGATTGCTGCCTTTACATCATCTATGGTATATAATGGTGATACAGGTTCCCTTCCCTGCCTTAATGCCCTCTTTGTCTGCCATTGGGCATCTGCCTCGTGAATATGTGCAGAGTCATAGAGCATTATTTCTGCGAGGTCTGCTGTCGCAGGTGTTGCTATAATCTTTCCTTTAAAGCCTTCCTTAATTAATCTTGGCACAAGGCCGATGTGGTCAATATGCGCATGTGTGAGGAATAAGCAGTCTATCTCTGAAGGATTGAATGAAAATGGCTCTCTGTTTATCCTGTTGGCATCCTGCCCCTGAAACATGCCGCAGTCAATAAGTATTTGGATGCCGGATGCATGGATATAAAAACATGCGCCTGTTACTGTTCTTACACTGCCTAAGAATTGTATCTTCAAGTTGTTATCCTTTGAGAATATTTAATTTCTTTAACTATGCCATTATTTTGGGAAAATTTCAATCTGTTTCATGTCTTGATTTAATAAATAATCAAGTATATAATTAAGACATTGTAATAATGAGTTTACAAGATACTTATGGAAATATTATCGCTTTCAAATTATATATATAATCCCCATGCAATTCCGCCTCTAATTACAGGACTTGCGATACTGCTATTAGGCATCTTTGTCCTTTCTAAGAATATCAGGGACTTAAAGCATATTGTATTTTTTATTTTTACAGTGAGCATTGCAATATGGCAGATCAGCAGCTTCTTTTTTCACTCCGCGGTAAGCAATGATATTGCCTATTGGTGGGGAAGATACATTCTCTTTTTGGGCCTCTCTTTTATTCATATCCATCCATACTACTTTTCTGTGCTGATATTTAATCTTAAAAACCAGAGGAAATTTGTAATCCTCGGTTATATCATCGGCGCAATATTCTGTATTATGCAGGTAAGCACAGGATATGTCTTCTCTGACATGAAAAGGGTATACTGGGGCCATTCGGCTCTCCTCGGGCCGTTAGGGGCCTATTATTTAATCTTTTTTTATATTTATGCAGCAGCCCTTTTGTTAAACTTCTATCTCGGTTACAGAAGGGCAGTTACTGATGCAGAACGACTTAAGCTGAAATATCTTTTTGTGGGACTCCTCGTTGCTACAGCAGGTTCAAGTGATTTTATTGCCATGTCAAGATATGAGCTCTATCAGTTCGGCTATCTTTTTGTGGACGCACTTGCTGTGATTATGGCATATACCATTGTCCGTCACAGGCTTCTTGATATTGAAACAGTTGCACACAAGACATTATTATGGCTAACTTCCTCTATTACCATTATTGTTTCAATAGGCCTTCTTGCTATTACTTTAAGAGTATGGCTTCAGACATTAACCACTCTACAGCAGATAATCTTTTATTCAGTTATGTTTTTTGGCCTCCTGTCTTTCTATAATTGGTTACAGCCGAAATTAGACCATTTTTTTCAAAGGAAGAAATATGGCGCAGAGGCTGTATTCATCAGGTTTATAAAGGATATTTCCCTGATAAAAGGCGTAGAGGATCTTGCAGATAAGATTATCAACACCCTTGCTGAGGTATTTTACGCTGATACATTCATAATTCTATTTGATGAGGATTACAAGAAATGTATGCTGACAAAAGGCATTGGCAGCAGCATTATTAAAAACAAAAATTACCTTCCTGATGCTGTGCTTCTGAAATGGCTTAGAGATTATGATGATGTAATAGAGGTGGAGCAGATTCAGATTGACCCTGAACATGCTGATATAAAAGATAAAGCCATGATATACTTTGACAGCCTTAATGCAAAGATATGCATACCGCTTGTATTTTACGGCAGGCTTCTGGGTTTGATAACACTTGGGAAAAAGGGAAGCCTTAGTCCCTTTACCATTTCAGACATAAAACTCCTTTCAATGTTCAGGATAGAGGCTGCTGTTGCGCTGAGCAACTCATTATCTTATACAGATCTTCAGATGCTTAAGGGTGAATTGGAAAACAAGGTAAGGGAGAGGACAGACGAGCTTGCAAAGGCATATATTGAGCTTAAAAAAGAACACGAAAAAACAAAAGAGGTTGCAAGGTTGAAATCGCTCTTTATTGCCAATGTCAGCCATGAACTAAGGACGCCGCTCAGCTCTATAATAGGTTTTTCAGAACTGCTCGGCAACAAGGATTTTGGAGAGCTTACTGATAAGCAGGATAAATACCTGAATACTATCCAGAAGAGCAGCAAGCACCTTTTGCATCTGATAAATAATGTGCTTGACCTGTCAAAGATTGACGCAGGAAAGATGCCTGTTACTGTAAGCGAATTTTCTATTTCTGATTTATTGAGGGATGCTGTTGAGGAGTTTCTTCCGATTGTATCAAAAAAGGAGATTAAATTAATAACTGAATTTAAAGATAAACTGCCTGAGATTGCTGCCGACAGCGTTAAACTCAAAGAGGTTATTGATAATCTTTTGAGCAATGCAGTCAAATTTACGCCAATGGCCGGCACTGTAAAGGTTAGGGCAAGGCTTATCCAGCCATCTGCGCTTCGTTCTAAGGCATCTAAAGAAAATGATTTTAACCTCCCGCATGATATTCATTATAAAGACGATTTAAATTATATATATGTATCTATAGAGGACAGCGGAATAGGCATCAAAAAAGAGGACATTGACCGCATATTTGACGCCTTTGAGCAGGTTGACAGCTCGTACACAAAGCAGTATCAGGGCACAGGCCTCGGCCTTGCTATTGTAAAAAAATATATTGAGCTTCATAAAGGAAGGATATGGGTGGAGAGCGAGCTTGGAAAGGGAAGCAGATTCAACTTTATAATCCCTGAGAGGATAATATCAGATATTGCATTAAAAAAGACAAGCTTTGATTTATACAAAATGCTGCACGGCATTATCTATATGATGTCGTCAGAAACAGAGGCCAAAAAGGTGAAGATAGATTTCAGATGTGAATGGTCGTTTGGGTATAAGATTACTGCAGATAAAGAGCTGTTAAGGGGCATATTGATTAATATAATCAATAATGCTGTGCGGTATTCGCCGATGGATGGCAATGTTATCGTAGAGCTAAAATCAATCGGCAGAAGATATATTATTTCCATTGGCAATAAATGCGACAATGAATTTGGCGGCATGGCATATTCATTTTTTGTTCCAAAAGGTGATTATGATATAAGCCCAAAGATATGTGTCGGCCTTTCAGATGCAAAAACTATTATAGAAGCCCACGGCGGCTCCATCTCTGTAAAAAATGATACAGAAGACAAGATAACATGGCTTGAGATTTCCATCCCTGAATAATATGAAAAGGCTTGACACCTGCAATCCAAACATGTATTATAATAATATATATATATTCATATATTCGAATATGAGGAGATAAATGGCTAAGGTTGAGGAGCTCGAAATCGTAAATCCTGCCCGTCAAAGCGAGGAGCTTAAAGGCGTCTGTAAGGATGCTGCAAAGCTGTTTAAGATACTTTCCAATCCAGTAAGACTTGAAATACTCTGTCATATACTTTCCAGCAAGGAAATCTGCGTAAAAAACCTTACAGAATTCCTCGGCAGGAGGCAGGCAAATGTCTCCCAGCATCTCGCAATTCTTAGAAATACAGGGATAATTGATTTCACAAGAAGGGAAAACTATGTTTGCTATTTTTTGAAAGATAAGAATCTTGTGAAACTGCTTATGGAATTCAAATCAACTGTTGGAAAGGGCAGGATTGCAGGCAAGATTTCTGCAGAAAAGATGGCAGAGGGATATTAATAAATCCAAAATCCGAAATTAAAAAGAAAGGGGGGGAGAAGAGTATGGATATCAAAGCAGATAAGGTTCTTGACTGTAAGGGACTGAGCTGTCCATTGCCTGTTTTAAAGACAAAGAAGGCAATAGAAGAGCTCAAGAGCGGGCAGATCCTTGAGATGATCGCTACTGACCCTGGTTCAAAGAATGACATGGAGGCATGGGCAAACAGGACAGGCAACCCGATTGTCGGTACAAAAGAAGAAGGCGGGGCGTATGTTTTCTTTATTAAAAAATCTTAACAATTAAAGGGAGATTAAAATGGCTGACAAAAAAAAGAGAATAGCAATTATTGCATCAAAGGGGACGCTTGATATGGCTTATATACCGCTAATCCTTTCAACAACTGCCGCTGCAATGGACATGGAGGCAGGGATATTTTTTACCTTCTACGGGTTAAACATAATCAAAAAGAGCACTATGAACTCATTAAAGGTTCCACCATTGGCAAACCCTGCAATGCCTGTACCGATGCCAAATATAATTGGCGCACTTCCCGGCATGACAGCAATGGCAACAATGATGATGAAGAGCTGGATGTCTAAGGCAAAGGTTGCCACAATCCCGCAGCTTATTGAGAGTGCAATGGAGAGCGGAGTAAAGATGTGGCCATGCCAGATGACCATGGATGTTATGGGCATTAAGTTTGAGGATTTTATAGATGGC
>CAKKRA010000124.1 GCA_919902475.1 Nitrospiria bacterium | reverse complement strand
CCTGAACCTGCATCTCATATATCTCTGGATATGTAATGCCGAGCCTGCACCCCCTGTGACCGAGCATTGGATTAAACTCGTGCAGGTTTTTGTTCTTTGTCTTTAATCTTTCAACAGGCACATTCATCTCTTTTGACAGGTCATCAAGCTCTGCATCTGTATGAGGCAGAAACTCATGCAATGGCGGGTCAAGGAGCCTTATTGTAACAGGCAGGTTCTTCATTTCCTTAAATATGCCGATAAAATCGCCCTTCTGCATTGGAAGGAGCTTTGCAAGCGCATTCTTCCTGCCATTTGTATCATCTGCAAGTATCATCTCCCTCACTGCCTTTATCCTGTCTCCTTCAAAAAACATATGCTCGGTGCGGCAGAGGCCAATACCCTCTGCGCCAAAATTCCTCGCAACCATTGCATCCTTTGGCGTATCTGCATTTGCCCGCACCCTGAGCGTGCGGATATTATCAACCCATGTCATTAATACCCTAAACTCATTGCTAAGCTCAGGCTTGACAAGGTCAACCTTTCCGAGCATAACATCGCCTGATGAGCCGTTCAGGGTTATATAATCACCCTCCCTTACAACAATGTTGTTGTTTGCTGTAAAGAGCCTCTCCTTCTCATTCACATTTATATCGCCGCATCCAGCAATACAGCACTTTCCCATGCCCCTTGCAACAACTGCTGCATGGGATGTCATGCCGCCTCTGGATGTCAGGATGCCCTGCGCTGCATGCATGCCGCCGATATCCTCTGGCGATGTCTCTGTCCTTACAAGTATCACCTTATCACCCTGCGATGCCATCTTCTCTGCATCCTCTGCTGTAAATACTACCCTTCCAACTGCAGCGCCAGGTGATGCTGGCAGACCCTTTGCAACCTTTGTAACCTTTGCCTTTGGGTCAATCATTGGATGAAGGAGCTGGTCAATCTGATCAGGCAAAATCCTCATTATTCCAGTCTTCTTGTCAATGAGTCCCTCCTTAACCATATCAACAGCAATCTTTATTGCTGACCTTGCTGTCCTTTTGCCAGTCCTTGTCTGGAGCATATAGAGCCTGCCTTCCTGAATGGTAAACTCTATGTCCTGCATATCCTTGTAATGCTTCTCAAGCTTTTTGTATATATTCACAAGGTCTTTATATGCCTTTGGTATGTTCTTCTTTAATTCTGATATTGGAACAGGTGTGCGTATACCTGCAACAACATCCTCACCCTGTGCATTCAATAAAAATTCGCCAAAGAATGCCCTCTCTCCAGTAGATGGATTCCTTGTAAAGGCAACGCCTGTGCCTGATGAATCGCCCATATTTCCAAATACCATTGCAACCACATTTGCTGCTGTGCCGAGATTGTCAGGGATGTTGTTCAGCTTGCGGTATGTTACACACCTTGCGCCATTCCATGAATCAAATACCGCATCTATAGACATCTTCAACTGCTCAAATGGGTCGCTCGGAAAATTCCTTCCGCTCTCCTTTTTAACGAGCTCCTTGAACCTGTTGACAATATCCTTTAATGCAAGCAGATCAAGGTCTGTATCAAGCTTTACGCCGACCTCCCTTTTCTTTGCCTCAAGGATTTCCTCAAACTTTGCCCTTTTAATGCCCATCACAATATCGCCGAACATGGTGATAAATCTTCTGTAGGCATCGTATGCA
>CAKKRA010000123.1 GCA_919902475.1 Nitrospiria bacterium | reverse complement strand
TTCAGAAAACATTACTGAAACTGATTTTGATTCATCAAAGAAATGGGGCGGCTTAAGGCCGAATACAACTGTAATCAAGGGTGAACATCTATTTCCGAGGATTGTTGCTGAATCACAAACTACTTCTCCTCTCTCTGGGGAGAGGCACCACATATCCCCTCTCCCCTCGGGGGAGAGGGTCAGGGTGAGGGGGAAAACTAATATGAATGAAACCAATCTTATAACAATTGACGACTTTGCAAAGGTAGATTTGCGAGTTGGGAAAATCATAGAAGCAGAAAAGGTAGAGAAGTCTGACAAACTTGTTAAGCTTCAGGTAGAATTGGAAAATGAAAAGAGGCAGGTTGTTGCAGGCATTGCAAAACATTATGCGCCAGAGGATTTAGTAGGCAAGAAGATTATACTTGTTGCAAACCTGAAGCCAGCAAAGCTCATGGGCATAGAATCACAGGGCATGGTGCTTGCTGCATCAGACGGCGATATCCTGACGCTCGCCACATTTGAAAAGGACATCCCTTCTGGAAGCAAGGTAAAATAGTATGGAGTCTCATTAACAGCCTTACACTTTTTGTCATTCCTGCATGCCTCTGGCAGGAATCCAGTTTTGAATATTTATGGATTCCCGCTCAAAAACATTGCGGGAATGACACTAAAATAATGTAAAGAAATATTATGGATAGGACAATAAGATATGATAATAGACACACACGCCCATCTTGAGATGGAGCCGTTTGACAATGACAGGGAAGAGGCGATAAAAAGGGCAAAAGATGCAGGGCTCGGCTATATAATAACAGTAGGCTCTGATTTAAAGGGATGCAAGGGCGCTGTTGAGATTGCAGAGAAACACGATTTTATTTATGCATCCATTGGCATCCATCCGCATGAGGTAAAGGATATTACAGATGAAACATATACCACCATCCGTTCCCTTCTGAAAACTAAAAAAATAGTTGCCTACGGAGAAATCGGCTTAGACTATCATTATGAACACTCGCCAAAGGATTTGCAGATAAAAAGATTCAGGGAGCAGATACAGATTGCAAAGGAGCATAACCTTCCCTTAATCATACATTCAAGGGACGCAGGAGACGAGGCAGTAAAGATAATTAAAGAAGAAAAGACAGAGCAGCTTGGCGGCGTGTTTCACTGTTTTGGAGGAGAGATTGACTTTGCAAAAAAGGTTATTGACATAGGATTCTACATCTCCTTTTCAGGGACACTTACCTTCCCAAAGGCTGTAAATGTAATGAATGTCGCAAAGGAGATTCCAATAGAAAATATCCTGATAGAAACAGACTGCCCTTATCTTGCGCCCCAGCCTGTAAGGGGAAAGAGGAATGAGCCTGCGTATGTCAAATTTGTTGCTGAAAAACTTGCTGAATTAAAGGGACTAACCTTTAAGGATATCGGTAGGATTACCTCTTTTAATGCAATGAACCTCTTTAAGATTGGAAAGATAGAGGATGAAGGAAAGATTGTATATCCCATCAGAGACTCGCTCTATCTGAATCTAACAAACAGGTGCACAAGCTCATGTGTGTTCTGTGTAAGATATTACACAGACTTTGTTAAAGGCCATAACCTGAGGCTAAGGAAAGAGCCGGGCGCAAAGGAATTGGTTGATGCAATAGGCGACCCAAAGAGATATAAGGAGATTGTCTTCTGCGGATACGGAGAGCCATTGATAAGGCTTGATGTGGTAAAAGAGGTTGCAAAGGCTGTAAAGGAAAAGGGAGGGATGGTCAGGATAGATACAAACGGCCATGGCAATCTCATTCACAAGAGGAACATCCTGCCAGAGCTAAAGGGTCTTGTTGATTCCATGTCCATCAGCCTTGATGCTGATGATGCTGATAAATATTTTAAGATATGCCAGCCTGCATTTGGAAAAGAGACATACAAGGCTGTAATTGAGTTTATAAAAGAGGCAAAAAAAGTGATACCTGATGTTACAGCAACAGTTGTCAGAATGCCGGAGATAGACATTAAAAAGTGCGAAGAGATCGCAAAAGAGCTTGGGGTAAAGCTGAGAATCAGGGAATATAATGTTGTGGGATAGGCTGCTCTTTTTCAACATCCGTCACTACACTAAGGGGGTGATAAAAGACCTTGATTGTGTTTGATGACATTTCAGTAGTCATTTCGCCTTTCAACTCCACCGTTATTTTACCATTAAAGGGCATCCTTTGTTTTGCTTTATTTTGCAAATAGCAATAGGCAAGTCTAATTCTCTTATCTTTTTCTTGAAGCAAACTTTGTACTGGGTGTTGACCA
>CAKKRA010000122.1 GCA_919902475.1 Nitrospiria bacterium | reverse complement strand
TCTACTGCCTGACTCGCAAGCGTAAAAGATAAAAACCTTTTCATCTTCCTCAACTTGCTGAAGTCTTTCTTGAATTTCTTTTTTTATTGCGTCCATTATGATTCTGGTAATAATTTTTCTATCAGTTATTGGTGCAGTGGTTTGCCGAAGCGCCCGAAGGGCATTGGGGCTGTAAGGGTGGACATCTTGCCTGCCCTAAGCCGCCTGACAGTCGGCGTTGGCTTCGCCCTCGCTCGGCAAGACGCTGCGCCGATAAACGGTTAAAGGTAAAGTTGCTGTTGTTATCACAGTTTACTGTCAACCTCTGTTTTCTTTTTCCCATAAGGCTTTCAAATCTCTTGCCCCATGAACAAGAGCAAGTATTACAATGCTGGATTGTTCTATTTTATAGATGAGGCGATAATCTCTTATAAGAATTTCTCGGATTATCGGATCACCGAGCTCCGGAACGATGCGGCCTCTTTCAAAAAACTCATTGAGAGAACGGCTCACATCAAGGATCTCTTGGGTAAATGCTGCGGCGTAAAACTAAGAGTCCCTTGCTATATACTCGGCAAGGGCATCAAGGTCTTCAGTGGCTTCATAAGACCATATTACTTTCCGAGCCATTTTGCCATCCGCTTTTCAACCTCTTCTTGTGTGTAAACTCTCCCTTCTGCTGCATCCTTCAGCCCCCGTTCGATCTTTTGAAGGACATAAAGATGATACTGTACATCCTCCAGTGAACAATCATCCGGTAGGCGTGTAAGAAGGTTGCTAACCTCTTGTTTTACTGTCTCCATGTATTTTCCCTCCTCGTTATCTAAATGTAAACAAATTATACCACTTTTAACCGTAAAATTACATATGCTCGAATGAGCAGTTCTGCTATCTTAAATTGAATATTTACCTATCTTTCACGAGACAGCTCAGCCGCATAAGCGATAGCTGCTTTAATATCGTCAACCATTATTCGTGTCCCTTTAATACAGGCTTTTCCGTGACATACAAGCGGGTCTACAGTTATTCTAT
>CAKKRA010000121.1 GCA_919902475.1 Nitrospiria bacterium | reverse complement strand
CAGATACAAAATGCTGCAACAGCACTTTTGGCATTAGAAACGCTTGGATTAAAAATCAACGAGCCTGCAATCAGGGAAGGTCTTAGAAAAACCAAGTGGCCCGGAAGGCTGGAGATTGTCTCCAGAGAGCCAATGATTATCTTAGACGGAGCGCATAACCCTGCTGCTGCAAAAAGGCTGAGAGAATTTTTATCAGAAAACTTTCACAATAAAAAGATTATATTAGTCCTCGGTATACTGTCTGATAAAGACATAACAGGAATTATCTCTGAGCTGTTGCCAATTGCAGAAAATATAATCCTTACCAAGCCTGATTACTACCGCGCCTCTGACCCTGAGAGGATAAAGGAACTTGTCAAAAACCATTCTGCTGCTATCATAAGCAATATTCCTGATGCAATTATGCATGCAAAGGAGATTGCAATGCCTGATGATATCATCTGCATTACAGGCTCGCTATTTACTGTTGGAGAGGCAAAGGCATTTTTCTCCAATCCCTTACCAACAAAATTTATGGCAGGGCTGAGGGGATGATGATGGGCCAGACATCAAGACAGCCGCAAAGATTTTTCTTTTTCTCTATTATCTTTCTGCTCTGTTTTTCTTCTGCTCTATTCTTTCCAGCACTAACAAAAGCTGAAACGCCTACTTTGGGGAAATATGAAAAGACAAGCGAGCCAATAACCATAAATGCAGATACACTTGAGCATGACAGGGGAAAAGATATTTATCTTGCTAATGGCCATGTTGAAATTATTCAGGGAAAGATCAGATTAACTGCAGATGAGGTTATAGTTGACAATAAAACAGGCGATATCTCTGCAAGCGGCAATGTTGTTTTCATTGATGAGGAGGACAGGCTGACCTGCGAGAGCATTAATCTGAACATGAATACAAAGGTTGGGGTAATACATAACGGCAGACTCTTTATAAAAAACGGAAACTACCATATTGAAGGAAACGAATTCATAAAAATCTCTGAAGATACATATAAGATAGATAAAGGATCGATTACTACATGCGACACGCGAATACCAGACTGGAAATTCAGGGGCAGCGATGTAAAGATAACCCCGGATGAATATCTCACTGCATGGAATGTGTTTTTTTATATAAAAGGCATCCCTGTTTTATACTCGCCGTATATTGTGCTTCCAATAAAGACAAAGAGGCAGACAGGCTTTCTTATTCCGACTGTAGGGTATAACACAATGGATGGCTTTAAGATAAAAGAGGCTTTTTTCTGGGCTATTGCGGACAATATTGATGCGACAATCTATGCGGACTACAGAAGCGAAAAAGGACTTGGCACGGAATTAGAGTTCCGTTATATTTTAGACCCATATTCAAAAGGGAGCCTATCTACAAATTATGTAAATGAATGGCTCACGGGCAGGGAGAAATGGGAAGGCAAATATCTAATTGAGCATGGGTTTACAGAGAGACTTATCGCTAAGGCGAATATCAACTTTGTGAGCGACAAAGATTATTATAAAGACTACAGCGAGACAACCCATGAAAGGATCCAGAGGAGCATAGACTCCAATGTCTGGATAACACAGAACTGGCCTTCAAGTTCTCTGTATCTCTGGACACAATACACAAAAGACCTTACAAAGGTTAATGATGAGACAGTCCAGAGGCTTCCTGAATTGGGATATAAGATAGTAGAAAATAGATTATATGAGCTGCCTTTATTCTACAGCCTTAATTCATCTGCGACAAATTTCTGGAGGGAAACCGGAAAAACAGGGCAAAGAATTGATATAAACCCAAAACTAAAGGGTGAAATCAATTTCCTAAGGGCGCTTACGTTTTCACCGCGAGGAGAGCTGCGCGAGACCTTCTATTCAAGGAGTAAGGACACAGAGGAGTCCACTAACAGATTTTTGTACAGCATTGGCGCAGGCTTATCAACAAAGATTAACCGAATTTTTAATACAGAAGGATTTGGCACAATAGACAGGATAAGGCATTCAATAGAGCCGGAAATAGACTATGAATATATCCCTGATGTGGATCAGAAAAACCTGCCACAGTTTGATGCTGTAGACAATATTGCAAGAAAAAGCGCTGTTGCCTATGCCCTTACAAACAGGTTTTCGGCAAGATATATAAAAGGCACAGAGATAAAGAAACACGAGTTCCTTATCTTAAGATTATCACAAAGCTACGATATAAATGAGGAGAACCGTTATTTTAATCTGACAATGCCAAAGAGGCCATTCTCTGACATAAGGGCTGATCTGAATATAAAAAGCGAACAAATGATTAACTTTTTTATTGATTCAAAATATAATCCCTATACCGGTTATCTTACAGAGTTGAATTCAGACCTGCGGTTTCAGATAGGCCGCTTCTGGTATCTTACAGCAGGGGAGAGATATACAAAAGAACCCGGAATTGAATTTTTAACAGGCGGTATGGGCTTTTCCCTTCCCTTTGGGGTTGATGTCTCAGGCTCTGTCTGGTATGACTTATACTTGGAAAGGATCAGGGAGCAGAGCTATACGCTGAAATATGCAAGGCAGTGCTGGTCTGCAGGTTTGGTGTACAACAACAGGCTAAATATTGTAGACAATGTAGAGAAGAATATAGACCAGATTCTCTTTACTATTGAGTTAAGGGGCATCGGCGCAGTAAAGCTGTACTAAACAAAGATTTAGCGATAGGAGACATCTGCTACGTTGCCGCTTCGGCCTTGCATCCTCATATATTGACAAGTATGCTGCGGTGCAAGTCCTCGCTCTTCCTTGCATCTGACACCTCTGGCTAAATCTTGGATGTAGATAAAAATTCCTGCTGCTATTTTGAGCTGCGAGATTAAAAAATTATTGACACAGCCAACCAATTAAAGTATTGTATCTGCTGTTGGTCCCATCGTCTAGTGGCCTAGGACACTGGCCTCTCACGCCGGTAACACGGGTTCGAATCCCGTTGGGACCACCATATCAACTGCAAAGAGAGAAACTATGGGGTCACCCATTTAAAGACCACCTGCCAAGAGAAAAACTATCAATACCACTTTAAGCCTCCAAACACCCTTGCCATTGTCCCCAAATTTCTGGTCATTCGCTATCCCTCTTACCAAGGGTTATTCTATCAACCGCTTTTAATGCTATTAAGTTCAATCCCTTTTCAAGAATTATTGCTTTTTACAATTCCTATAATTCTGATATAATTATTCTGAAATGGCCATGATGGATAGTAAGAAAATAACAGAACTGCTTCTAAAGAAATACCCACATCCAAAGATTGCCCTTAAATTCTCAAATCCATTAGAGCTATTAGTGGCAACAATACTCTCTGCACAGTGCACAGATGTGCGTGTAAATGTGGTTACTGAAAGGCTTTTTAAAAAATATAAAACAGCAAAGGACTATGCAAATGCAGATATAAAGAGCTTTGAGCAGGAGATTAGAACAACAGGCTTTTACAAAAATAAGGCAAAGATGATAATAAATGCCGCAAAAAAGCTCGTCTCTGATTTTGGAGGCAAGATACCTTCTACCATGGAAGAGCTTACAACACTTCCCGGTGTTGGCAGAAAGACAGCGAGTGTTGTCCTAAGCGCAGCATTTAATATACCTGCCATTGCTGTGGATACTCATGTTTTGCGTGTAAGCAACAGGCTCGGCCTTGTAAAATCAGAAGACCCTGAAAAGATTGAGATGCAATTGCGGAATCTGATTCCAGAAAACAAATGGATTGATTTTTCTCTTGCTTTGATTTTACACGGCAGAGAAACCTGCAAGGCAAAAAAGCCTCTTTGTAAGGAGTGTGTTTTGTACAAGCAATGCAAGTGGCCTGAAAAAACAAAGGAATAATTTATTCCTCGTTTGTCAACTCTATCTCCGGCACTATCCTGTTCTCCACCATGCACTGGAGCATTTCAAGCTCGTCCTTGTCAAACCATGTAATGCCGCAGAAGCTGCACATGTCCACCTCTATAAGATAGACAAGACTATAAAATCTCCTCATCATAGGCTTATTGCATTTAGGGCAGTTCTTAAATGGTATAGAGGTTTTTGGCTGTTCTTTTGAGTTTAATCTTTTCATTGTCATTCTTTTCTGCTTTTCATTGATTACTGCGCTTGACAACTGTTTTATCCTTTCATGACACGGCTCCTCATCCCTCACAATGATCCTCGGTATCTTATTATTTTCAACCAATGTCCCTTTGCAAAAATTGCATTGATATACCTGAGTCCTTTCGTATGGCATCTCAACCAATGCCTGCTTGCAGTTTGGGCATATTAGGTCTGCTGTCTTTGCCTTTGACTGGATAAGCCTTTTGATGAATATGGCATTCATTATTGGATTCTCTGATGCCCTTTCTATCTCCTCATCAGGCGCTGTGCCTATCCATGTAAGAGGGGTGAGCCATGGCAAGTCAGAAAGCCCTGCAAGATTAAAAGGCCCCTGCCATTCCTGCTCTTCATTATAGGCATAGTAAAGCGGCTCAACGGTTTTTGCCGGTTCAGCAGCAATTGCCTTTTTCCCTGCATCTGCCTTTGAATAAAATTGTGAAAGGCTCGCCCTTGCCATTCTTAACAATACCCCTACCCTCTTTCTTATCGGAGGATGAGTTGAAAAAAGGTCTGAAAGCCAGCCTTCTGATTCGTCAAGCTTGCTTGCTTTTGGATTGATAATGCAGAGCATCTCTAATCCGCTGCCAAGAAACCCGGTTCCTCTCCAGCCACTTGAGATCTTATGTAATGCCTCTGCCAAAGCAACAGGGTTGCGGTTCATCTTTACAGCGCCTGCATCAGCGCGGTATTCGCGCTCCCTTGAGATAAACATATTAAACATCTGGCTGAATTTTAAAAGTATCCATGTGGGGATTAACAGAGGATGAATCATGCCATGCTCAGAAAGGTTTTGGGAACCCTCTATGATAGAAGCAGGAATGCCAAAGAGGCTCGCTGCTACTGTTGCCTCAAGGCAGTCGCCTGAAAGTATGTGGTAAGCCTCGTGTGCAACCACTGCCTCAAGCTGCGGTCTTGTTAGCCTTGATATCAGCCCCTCAGTTACTGCTATTACAGCATTGCCCCTGAAATTATCCACTGCAAGGGCATTCATCGCAAGGCTCGGTATCACCATACAGTCTATCTTTCTCTTGTTTCCTGTTGCTACATGAACCTCATCAATGATATTTTTTAAACGCTTATGTATTCCATCCTCCAAGTCTGGCTTAGAGGCGCCCAGGTTTTTTTTTAGAAAACTGATTGCGCCAACAGCAGAAAAATAAAAATGGATTGATGCAATTAGAAGTGAGGCAAATGTAACAGTCAAAAGATAGCGAGGCAGGTAGTCTTTGATCAGAAAAAGCAAGGAAGGCGAAATAAAAAAGATTGATAATGACAGGGTAGTTATAATAACAAAATATAATGACAGAAGGACAAGAAAGAAAACAGCTATCCTCCAGTTTTTCTGCCTCTCTATTTCAACAAAGGTTAATGACATAGGCTGTACATATTTATTATATCATTATTCTGGCATATATCAAGGCAGGTAAAAGATTACCTTTGCATATTAATTCATTGATTTTCTTGACCAGCCATTATATAATTTTGCATTATATATTTAACTTTGGCTTTAAATATCTTTTGCTCAGAGCAAACCATGGGAAACCATGGGACGCAGAGTAACGAAGCTAAACCCT
>CAKKRA010000120.1 GCA_919902475.1 Nitrospiria bacterium | reverse complement strand
CAAGCATTGAACAAACTTTTGAAGGGATTTCTCACAATGATTGTCTCTGACCTCTTCTGTCCAGTGGAAACCATATCAACATTAATGCCTGTTAACTCTGAGAGCCTTTTAAGATATCTTTTTGCCTTTTCAGGGAGCATCCCATATTCAGTTATGCCTAATGTATCTTTATTCCATCCTTCCATATTCTCAAAAACAGGCTCGCACTCTTCAAGGATATTCAATTCAGCAGGCATCTCCTCGTAAACCCTGCCCTTATATTTGTATCCTGTGCAGATTTTTATCTCCTTAAAAGCGTCTAAGACATCCAGCTTTGTAATTATAATCCCTGTTAAGCCGTTTATCCTTACTGCATAGCGCACAACTACTGCATCAAACCAGCCGCATCTCCTTGGTCTTCCTGTGGTGGCGCCGTACTCCTTGCCGCGTTCACGCATTAATTCTCCGTCCTTATCCGTTAGCTCTGCTGGGAAGGGCCCGCTTCCAACCCTTGTTGTATATGCCTTTACAATGCCAATTACCTCATTAATCCTTGTCGGCCCTATTCCTGCTCCTGTGCATGCGCCGCCAGCAGTAGAATTTGATGACGTAACATAGGGATATGTTCCGTGGTCAACATCAAGCAATGTGCCCTGAGCGCCCTCAAAGAGCATATTCTTGCCCTCTGATGCAGCCTTATTAATTAATAGCGATGTATCTGTTATATAATCTTTTAATGTCTCTGCATAACCCATGTATTTATCGTAGATATCACTAAAATTCATGGTGTCTGCCTTGTAAAGGACCTTTAATAGATAATTCGTCTCCTCAAGATTTGCCTTAAGTTTTTCTGAAAACAGCTCAGGCTGTAAAAGATCCGCTGCCCGTATGCCTATCCTTGCCATTTTATCAACATAGGCAGGCCCTATTCCCCTTCCTGTTGTGCCGATCCTCTTTGCGCCTTTAATCCTTTCGCTCTCTTTATCTATTGCCCTGTGATACGGCATTATCAAATGGGCAGACTTGCTGATAAAAAGATTATTGTCAATCTTAACGCCCTTTGCCCTCAAACCGTCTATCTCTTCAATCAACGCCTCTGGGTCTACTACCATGCCATTGCCAATAATACAAATCTTGCCATGGTGAAGGATGCCGGATGGTATCAGATGAAGGATGTACTCTTTATCCTCTATTACTACGGTGTGTCCTGCATTATGTCCGCCCTGATAACGGACAACCATATCCGCATCCTCTGTAAGGATGTCAACTATCTTTCCCTTGCCCTCGTCGCCCCACTGGGCGCCGACTACAATGATATTTGCCAATTTTTCTTCTCCTTATGCACACAAAAAAATCGGGTGGTTTGCCACCCGATTTTTGCCTTATTCTATTACTTATGATGTATTTTTGTCAAGAAAAAACCCTGATATTGTTACTTACGAATTAAAAGTGTACAGTTTTTAATGGATTTACGATTTAAAAGTGCACGCCTCAAAAAAGAGCTAACAGCGCTTAATTCACAAAAAAGAGATAAATCTTCCAAAAATAAATGGTAATTCCTTCTAAAGAAACGAGCAAAACAACATCTTTCGTAAAGGACTATTCAGGGGTATCAGTCCCGAATCTGAGCCATGAGAATAAATATTTTACATTAAGAAAGAAGGTGCGGGTAGGAAATACCCACGCGCAATGATTGTAAGGTAAGTTTGCCCTTTTTATTTGGGCAGTCATACAGGTCTGGCCCTGCGGCTGTTGATAGCAGTATTAACAATAGCCCCTAAAATCAGCAGTGTGGATATAAGAAATACCATCTTTATACCAATAATGTTTATAAGCCCTATCCCAACAAATGGGAATATCCCTCCCCTTACACCGCTTAATGTAATATGAATTGCCGAGTATTTTGGCACAAGTCTTTGCGGGCCCATGTGGGTT
>CAKKRA010000119.1 GCA_919902475.1 Nitrospiria bacterium | reverse complement strand
ACCCTGACATTATCATGTTGCAGTTATACCCTGACAGATTTATATTGCTACCACAGTATTTTTTGATTTAAGATTATTAAGTATTCCTAACTATTGAAGATTACTGGATTATTAACTTATCCATATCCTGTTTTCCTTATCATCTACAACCTCGCCAATCTCGGATACAGCAAGACAGTTTGCTTTGGAAAGGAGAGCAATAAGTTTCCCCTTTTTCTCCTTTGGGCATGAGATTAAAAGGCCGCCAGAGGTCTGGGCATCAGCAATAACATATTTAGCCTCTTTGGATACAGAATCTCCCCATATAACCTTTTCTTCAACATAGTCAAGGTTGTTCTTTGTGCCGCCTGGGATATGCCCTTTTTTAGCATATTCCCAGACACCCTTTATAGTTGGTATGGAAGATAGACTGAGTTTCGCCCCAACACCGCTTGCCTTTAGCATACCGTAGAGATGGCCAAGAAGGCCGAAGCCTGTAATATCTGTTGCTGCCTTAATACCTGCCTCTGTCATTGCCTCTGATGCGCCTTTATTTAAGAATGACATTACCTTGATTGCTTCATTAATATCCTCTTCTGATGCCTTGTTCTCTTTGATTGCCTTTGAAATAATCCCTGTGCCGAGGGGCTTTGTTAAAATTAAAACATCTCCTGCCTCTGCCTTATCATTTCGTACAACTTTATCAAGTTCAACTATTCCGGTAACAGTAAGGCCGTATTTTGGCTCAGGGTCATCTATGCTGTGGCCGCCGATGATTTCTATGCCAGCCTCTTTTGCCTTGCCTACACCGCCTCTTACAATTTCTTCAAGGATTGATGCTGGAATGGTATTAATGGGAAAGGCAATTATGCTTAATGCAAAAAGCGGCCTGCCGCCCATTGCATAGATATCGCTTATTGAATTTGCAGCAGATATCTGACCATAGGCATAAGGGTCATCCACAATTGGCGTAAAGAAATCCACTGTCTGGACAATAGCCCTTTTATCATCTATTTTATATACAGCAGCATCATCAGCAGTTGCAGTGCCAATTATAATATTTGGATCAGTTGCTGCAGGCAGATGCGAAAGGACAACAGACAAGTCCTTTCTTGTCATCTTGCACCCGCACCCGCTGCCGTGGCTTA
>CAKKRA010000118.1:3213-6989 GCA_919902475.1 Nitrospiria bacterium | reverse complement strand
GGGATATAAAAAGGAAAGACTAAAAGATGTAGAAAAAGAGGCGGAAAGGATAGTTAAAGACGCAGAGAAAAGAGGAGAAGAGATAAAAAAAGAATCTGCAAAGAAAATCAAGGAGGCTGTTGATATTGTTATAAATAAGGTGCTGCCATGATAGTTGAAATGGTAAAGATAAGAATCCTCGGTCCGAAGAGCCTTCTTTCTGATGTTACCGGCCTTTTGCACAGCCTTGCTGTTGTCCACATCGAATCCCTTCCAATAGATTTTATTAAAAAAGAGAGATATCTAAAGAGATTAACCTTAGAAGACGAGGATGTTAGGAAAAAGGCTCTCTTTGAAAGGATAAGGGAGGACATAAAACATGTAATCCTGCTGCTTCCTGAGCATAAGGCGGCGGCAATCTCTGAAGGGCCTGAGCTCCTCTGGTTTCTTACCTCTGATGATTTTCTTCGGGATGTAATTGCGCTGGTTAAGGATGTCGGCGCAAAGGCAGAGGCGCTTGTCTCCAATAAAAAGGGGTATCAGGATGAACTCGCTTTGCTAAAAAAATATGAAGATATCTTAAATGCCTTAGCGCCGCTTATACTCCAGATTAAAGAAAGTAAAGGGCTTGATTATATCGGCGTCACAATCAAGAAAAAAGAGGAGAAGGCAATATCATACATTAAAGATGCAGCCGGCAAACTTACAGAAAACAGATTTGAGATATTCACTACGCCTATTGATGAAGAGACCCTTGCCTGCCTGCTTGTTCTAAACAAGGAGGATGCTGCAAAGGTAAAGGGGATGCTGTGGGAGGAGAATATCAGTGAGTTGAAGCTTCCGGCAACTGTAGCAGACAGGCCGCTGATAGATGCCATTAAATACCTTATTAATAGAGGCCGCGAGCTGACTAAAGATATAGATAAAGTAAATAACGAGCTTAAAGAGCTATCAATTCAATGGTATCAAAGATTTAATGCATATAAAACTGCATTGGATGACGCTATTTCTCAGATTGTTACCACAGCATATTTTTATGAGACAAAGTTTACCTTTGCCATATACGGCTGGGTTCCGAAGACGGATTTAGGCAATATAAGAAAAAAGCTGAATGAAAAATTTCAAAAGGATGTTTTGTTAGAGGAGCTTGAGATTCAGGAAAAGGATGCAGAGCTTATTCCTGTATTTCTAAAAAATCCAAAACTTATAAAACCCTTTGAGCTCTTCATGAGCATCCTTCCTTTGCCAAAATACGGCACCATTGACCCTACGCCGTTTATTGCTATTTTTTTTCCTATCTTTTTTGGCTCCATTGTTGGAGATGTGGCATACGGTATAATCATCTTAATAGCAGCCATTATAGTAAGATACAAATATAAAGAGAGGCAGTTTTTATTTAACCTTTCTCAGATATTTATTATATCTTCTATTTATACCATCTTCTTTGGTTTTATCTATGGTGAATTTCTTGGTGAACTTGGAGAACATTTCGGGCTCAGGCCTATCTGCATAGACAGGAAGCATGCAATAATTCCACTTCTTTTTCTCTCAATGTCTGTTGGTGCCGCCCATATATTCCTGGGATTAATCCTTGGGATAATAACCTCCTTAAGATTAGGGCACAAAAGGGAGTCAGTTGCAAAACTTTCAAAGCTGTTTATTGTTGCTGTTGTAATACTGCTTTTGGGTGTATATACCAAGGTTGTTCCGCAGCTTCTTTATACCCCAAGCGTAATTGCCTTAGCCATTGCCTTTCCTGTACTTGTTATATCCGGCGGTCTGCTCGCGCCGCTTGAACTGTTTAAGGTCTTCGGCAATATCCTTTCATATGTCAGACTCATGGCCTTTGGACTTGCATCAATATTCCTTGCATACGTTGCAAGCGCATTGAGCGGCATAACAGGCAATATAGTACTCGGTATCTTTATCGCAGCTTTATTTCATCTCTTTAATATACTTCTCAGCCTTTTATCCCCTACCATCCAGTCTATCAGGCTGCAGTATGTGGAATTTTTTGGGAAGTTTTTTGTTCCAGGCGGCAGAAGATACACCCCTTTTAAAAGAGGGGAATAATGTGGTATAATAAAATCCGTTTGATTTTTTATAATATAGTTATATAATTAAAATTTCATTATGAAAGGTTTTCCAGACTGAGGTTATAATACATATAGAATGGCAAATGATAATTTCAGAAACAATAAGGAAACTTACCGATACCATTACAATTACTTAAACAAAAATATTGTATTTAAACTGATTGCCTTTGGCGCCATTTACTTTCCAAAATATCTGGCAGATAAGATAGGCAGGATAATTGCAGCATTCCTCTATTTTACCTTAAAGGATGTGAGAACGAGGCAATACAAAAATATCAGGCATATATTGGGTAATGGAGCTGATGAGAGACAGGTGAGGCTTATTGTCTTAAAGGTATGGCGAAACTGGGGTAAATATCTTTTAGACTTCTTCAGATTTTCAAATTTAAACAGCAGTAATCTTCATAGCTTTGTTGCAGAGATCAAAGGCAAGGATATAATTGACAAGGCATTGGCAAAGGGCAGGGGGGCAATTATCTTTACAGCTCATCTCGGCCACTGGGAGCTTGGGGCGCTCTGCCTGAAGCTGACAGGTTATAAGACGAATGTAATAATGTCGCCATACGAATCATCTGATGTGAACATTACTGTTGGCAAAATCAGGGAGAAAAACGGCATTACTACCATTCCTATAGATGAGGGGAGCCCGGCATTTATAATAAAGATACTTAAGGCATTAAGGAATAATGAATTGATAACGATTCAGGGAGACAGAGACGTTGAAAAGAAGGGATTATTGCTAAATTTCTTTGACTCGCCTGCCTATTTTCCAAAAGGCCCTATGCTGCTTGCAATGAAGACAAAGAGCCCTGTTATCCCTGCCTTTACAATAGTGGGCAGCGACGGCCTTTATCATTCTATTGCTGAAGAGGAGATGCAGATTGAGGATACAGGCAATGAGGAGAAAGACCTCAGAATAAATATGGAAAGGATGGTGAAGGTTATTGAGAGATATGTAAGAAAATACCCTGAACAGTGGTATAATTTTTATTATTTCTGGGAGAAATAAATAATTAAACTTTGGGAGGTGAAAAAAAGATGTTTCGTGGAGTTGTGTTCTGTATTTATATAATTATTTTATTATTTCTAATTTCAGCCAGCCCTGCCTTAGCAACTGACCCGCCTGTAGCAGCAGAGGCAGCATCTCAGATGCCCTGGTGGGCATGGCCGTTGATATTATTTGTAGTAACATTTTTTCTCGGGATAGTGGCAGTGCTTGGGGGTGTTGGAGGCGGTGTCTTGTTTGTTCCAATAATAGGCGGTTTTTTCCCCTTTCATCTTGACTTTGTAAGAGGGGCTGGTCTTTTAGTTGCCCTCGCAGGGGCTCTGGCTGCCGGCCCCAGCCTTCTTAAAAAAGGCATGGCAGATTTAAGGCTGGCGCTTCCTGTTGCGCTTATTGCATCCTCATGCGCCATTGTGGGTGCAATGATTGGCCTTGCGCTTCCAACAAATGTTGTTCAGACTGCTTTGGGCGCCACTATCTTGGGAATTGTGTTAATTATGCTGATGGCAAAGAAGTCTGAATATCCTGAGGTCAAACAGGCAGATGCCCTGTCTACTGCCCTGAGAATAAATGGCATTTATCATGAGGCAAGCACAGGGCAGGATATTAACTGGAAGATACACAGGGCACCTCAGGGGCTTGCATTATTTATTATCATTGGGGTTATGGCAGGGATGTTCGGCCTCGGCGCAGGATGG
>CAKKRA010000118.1:2626-3203 GCA_919902475.1 Nitrospiria bacterium | reverse complement strand
ACAGATACCTCTGCGGCATGGATTTATATCAACAACGGCGCTGTCCTGCCTATGATAGTTGTTCCTTCAATTATAGGGATAATGCTCGGCTCTATTGTTGGTGTGAGAATACTTGCAAAAACAAAACCAGCAGCAATCCGCTATATAGTTATTATCATGCTTCTTTTTGCAGGTACGAGGGCTTTGCTAAAGGGATTGCGAATTTGGGAGTAATAAAGGCAGTGAACAGTAAATAGTTCCTTCTTTGACTAAATATATTAACTATAAAAAGGGGAGAAATCTTATGGAAAAGAAGATTCATGCAACAGAGGAACAGGTTGCTTATGCAAAGATACTTGATATGGGGATGAAAGCAGGGCTGCTTGTACTTATATTTACATTTATTATTTACATGTTTGGCCTTCTGCCATCATATATTCCAGTTAATGATCTTTCAAAATACTGGGGGATGCCAGTTCATGAATATCTTGAGCATACGGGTATCCATCCTGGCTGGGCATGGCTCAATATGCTTAATAAAGGCGATTTCCTTAATTTTATCGGCATAGCCTTTCTTGCAGGGGTTACAATGATCTGT
>CAKKRA010000118.1:0-2616 GCA_919902475.1 Nitrospiria bacterium | reverse complement strand
AGAAAAAGGACACTGTTTATGGTGTGATTGCAATAATAGAGGTCTTGGTGCTTGTGCTTGCAGCATCAGGTATCTTATCAGTAGGAGGGCATTAATTATGTATAATCGAATCATTGCAGCGACAGACGGCTCAAGATACAGTAAGGCCGCAGTAGATGAGGCAATAAAAATTGCAAAGGCATCTAAGGGCAATCTGATAATTGTTTCTGCAGTTGATATAAACGAGGAGTTTGAATCAGAGGCGCCGGAATTGACAGAAAGGTTTGAGAGGCAATTTAAAGCCATGGTTGAAAGAATAACAAAACAGGCAAAGGCAAAAGGTGTTAAGGCAGAGGGGATTGTGAAGATAGGCGAACCATACAATGTGATAATCAGCGCTGCAAAGGCAAAGAAGGCAGATTTGATTGTAATGGGAAGCCATGGCAGGAGGGGGTTGTCTCGTCTTCTAATGGGCAGCGTGACAGAGAGGGTCATAGGCCATGCAAAATGCGCTGTACTGGTGGTGAAGGGATAGGAAAGCTCTATCCTTTTACTTTTAATGCCATAAGAAAACTTTTTATTTCTGTTACAAATTTCTCTATATCAGCAAGGTTTTCTTTTAGGATAACATATAACTCTTTATCCTCAACCTCATGATAAAAGTGTATTAAGCGGTTTCTGTATCCTGCCATTAATATAAGGCGGTTTGAGCAGTCCTTGCTTATGACCCCATTATCGCCAAGAGACCTTGCTATTTCCTTATACTCAACAATGCCTTTTCCAGCAGACTTTGCAATTATGTGTCTTCCAATGTCAAAGACTGCTTCTAAGGAGCGTCTTAAGTAGCTTTCTGCTACAGCAGAATTTTCGTTATTGAGAAAGTCTTGTTCGCTGTAATTGGCAAGCTTCTTTAATATGGATATGGCCTTATTTATAAAACCAAGCCTATCCTCTATCAGCTTTATATTCAAATTCGCTATAACCATTTTCTATTGCCTCAAACATATCTTTTTCATTTAGCTTGAATATCTCTAATTCATCAGATGCAAACATCATTACCCTTTCTTCATAAGCCTCTCTAAATTTATCATTTATAGAATATATACAGATGCCTTTTATTGCTTCAAGCTGGATTAAATGGTCTACTTCGTGCAGGAAAAGAAGATCCGCTTTAAAAGGGGAAACAAGCTCTTGAAGCTCAAGGCTGATTTCTGCATATGTCTTAAGGCTGTTTTTGACTGATTTTGTAAATATTACTGCAAAATCGATGTCTGATTCCGCATCATCCAATACAGCGTGCCTCCCATCAAGAAGCCTTTTGCCTGCTTCTGCCTGTGAGCCAAAAAGGTAGCATAATGCAATATTGTATTTTTCGCATATCTCTCTAATCTTATTCATAAAATAAATTATATCATAAATCAAAGTTAATATGTTAAAAAAACCAGGGAAAAGGGCGATGTTATTTTGTATTTTAAACTGCGAACTAAAACATTTAATGATTATTCTCTTGACATTTGATTGTTACATGTATTACATTAGTAACATATGTTACATAAAAATATAAAAGATTTAGAGTGGCTGTTGTTTTTTTACAGCGCTCCGGCAAAGCCGGTAAAGAACAGGATGAAGATATGGAGAAGGCTGTCAAGGGCAGGCGCACTGCACCTAAAAGGCGCTGTTTACATACTTCCTTATAACGACGAAAATTACGAGCTTTGCCAATGGCTGGCTTCTGAAATAGCCTCAATGGGCGGCGCAGGTGATTTTGTAAAAGTAGAGAAAATTGAAACAATAAAGAATAAAGAAATAATAGAGCTTTTTAACCAGCAGAGGATGCAGGATTATAGCAATATTAAAAAAGGTCTTGAAGAGCTTGAAAGAAAAATAAATAGCATAAAAAAAGGAGGTATTCGTGATGATGACAAAGGGCTGCGCGAGCAGTTAAAAAAATATTCAAAAGGGTTTGAGGAAATACACAAGATTGATTTCTTTTCATCAAAAACAGGAATAGATTTAAAGAAGAAGGTAAAGGCTGCAGAGGTGGAGGTCAAAAAGTTTACAGGTTTTAAGCCTAAGAAAGCAGAACTTCCTCTGCCTGTTAAAAATGTAAAGGATTATCAAGGTAGGGTATGGGTTACAAGAAAGAGGCCTTTTGTTGACAGGATGTCATCTGCATGGCTGATTAAAGGTTTTATAGATAAAAAGGCAGTCTTCAGATTTATAGATGAGGACGAAGTCGGAAAAATAGAGATGGGCGCTGCTGCTTTTGACATTAAAGGCGGAGAATTTACGCATATTGGAGATATGTGCACCTTTGAGGTTCTTGTTAATGCATTTAATTTAAAAGACAAGGCGCTTAAAAAAATAGCAGAGATTGTCCATGAGATTGATATTAAGGATGGCAAATACGAAAACTCGGATGAAAGGGGGATAGAGGATATTTTGGTAGGGATAAGAAAGACAATTAAAAATGATTTAGAAGCCTTAGAAAAAGGGATGACAGTATTTGAGATGCTCTATGCATCAAAAACTTAAATCAAAGGAGGAATAAATGCCGCCAATTATTAACCATCTAAAAACAAGCTTGGAAAGGACTGGAAAGGATTATAAAGAGGTTCATGAATGGATTGACGGAGA
>CAKKRA010000117.1 GCA_919902475.1 Nitrospiria bacterium | reverse complement strand
TTTTGGACTTGCAAGATTGATTAGATATGCATCATGTGAGGCAACTGCCTTTATGCCAGTTTTATTTAGATTCTCTTTAAAGGCGGTTATCTCTTTATCTGTTAGGCTTTTTGATTTCCACTGATTGTTGTTTTTTGTGAATATCTGGATAACATCGCAGCCGACCTCTTTCCCGCGAAGGGGGGCGTTAAAAACGCCCCCTTCAATTGACATGTGAGCGCCGAGTAAGGGCATTATACTCTTTTTTATTTTCCTTCCATGCCTTTAGAAGCGCTGTATGCCATGAGCGCCATTGTGGCTACAAGTGAAATAGCGCCGATAGGCGCGAGCTTTCCTGAGATAGGGATTAACGGCAAAATAAGCAGCATCCCTGAATGCATTACGGCTCCAAAAATCGCAAGCAGGGTTACAATGTTTTTAAGGCCGTCTGAAATCTTAAGCTTGTCCACTATAAGCCCTATAATTATATTCAGGACAGACTCAAGGTTTCCATGGGCATGTGCAGCCCTCATGATTACGCGTGGAAATGCAAATGGCTCTTTTGCAAAGGACTGATCAGACTGGAGTTTGAAGCTGATAAATATTCCGAGTAAAAGTGTTACAATCAGATACACAAAACCAAAGACCACATTCTTCTTTCCATACTTCATAGTTTAGTCCTCCTTTTCTGCCGCAATGGCAGGATATTTAACAGGATTAAATCACACTTCCTACATTTTTGTCAAGAAGTGTGATAAGATGAATAAACTTTTGCTTGAAAAAATAGTTTTTGGGGATATAATAGGGAACAATAGCTTATATGCTTTGTCATTCCTGCATGCTTCTGGCAGGAATCCAGTGTTTCCCGTAAAGCTTGTCCTCGCATGTCTTAAGCGGGGAACGGGAACCTAATCATTTTCTGGATTCCCGCTCAAAAACGCTGCGGGAATGACATACCAGAAACTAAAGAACTGTTAGGGACAGCGCACTATCAATGACAAGATGAGGGAGTAAAATGAAAATAATTGATGTCCGCGGGCTCTGCTGAGGAGACCCTGTTCTCAAGGTCTTTGAGGAAATAAAGGATATGGATAAAGGTGTTGAGTTTATGATTGAATCTGATAAGATAGCATCGCTTTCAGATATCCCTGCATGGTGCCATTTTACAGGGAATCAGTTAATTAATTCAGAAAGGAAAGATAGCATTTACAGATTCCAAGTCAAAAAGATGGCTGAGAAGGGCAATGTTACAGTTATGGAGAATATAAATGAGCAAAAAGATTTTGTTAATTGAGGATGACAAGGACATTATAAATCTCGTTAAGCACTATCTTGAGAAAGAAGGTTACAGAACCTTTGAGGCTGCTGACGGCGTTAAAGGGCTTGATATATTAAAAAAAGAGAAGGTTGATTTGGCAATCCTTGATATAATGCTTCCGGAGCTGAATGGCATTGATGTCCTAAAAAGGATTAAGGGAGATGCAAAGACAGCGAACATACCGGTTATCATGCTCACAGCAAAGGGAGAGGAGACAGATAAGATCGTGGGCTTAGAGCTCGGCGCTGATGATTATATTACAAAACCCTTTAGTCCAAAGGAGCTTGTAGCAAGGGTAAAGGCCCTTTTACGGAGGGTGGAAAAGCCTGTTGAAAAGACAGATACCTTAAAATACGGAGAGCTTATAATGGATATCTCAAAACATGAGGTTAAGGTAAAGGGAAAGGAGATTGAGCTTACTGCAAAGGAGTTTGGCCTCCTTGAGGAGCTTTTAAGAAACAAGGGCCGTGTCCTTACAAGGGATACCCTTTTGAATAATGTGTGGGGCTATGACTATTTTGGAAATACCAGAACAGTAGATGTCCATATCAGACGTTTAAGGGAAAAGATACCCCTTCTTGAAAAATCTATTATCACAGTAAAACAGCTCGGCTACAAGCTTAGTGAAGAGATGAGGTAGACGCACTTTTGAGTATTCAGAGGAAACTCTTTCTTACTTTTTTGATATTATTTAATCTGCTTTTTTTTGCCAGCCTTTTCTTTCTGCAGGCAGATAAATCATATTCCATTAAAGGGGCATTTGTAATTGCCATAGCTGTCTCTTTATTGCTGTCTCTTTCCCTTAGTTATTTTATATCCCGCAAAATTACCATGCCTATCAGGGATATGATCTCTGCTGCAAAGGATATTGCAAAAGGTGATTTTTACAGAATAAGGGTTGATACAAAGGATGAACTCCATGAACTTTCCGAGATACTGAATCTGATGTCAGATGAGCTGAAAAAGAAGATGGATGAGATGGCTGAGGGTAGGACAAGGCTTGATACTATACTTTCAACAATGTCTGAAGGCCTTCTTGCAATTGATTGCTATGGAAAGATTCTTCTTGCTAACCCTGTTCTCCCAAGGATGTTTGAATTAAAAAAAGAGCCTGTTATAGGCAGGTCTTATCTTGATATTATAAGACATAATCAGTTAAATAATATTATAAGAGATGTCCTTGAATCAAGGCAGAGCATTGTCCGTGAGATGGAGCAGTTTTTCCCAGAGGAAAAGTATTTTGCTGTATATGCATCAGTTGCAAAAGAGATAAAAGAGGGCGGTGTCTGCGCTGTTTTTATATTTCATGATATTACAAAAATAAAAAGGCTTGAGAGGATTAGAAAGGACTTTGTTGCAAATGTATCCCATGAATTAAAGACACCTCTTACCTCTATAAAGGGTTATACAGAGGCATTAATTGACGGAGCAATTGATGATTCAAAAAAGGCAAAGGAGTTCCTTAATATTATAAGCAATCATACAGAGAGGCTGAACAACATTATAACAGACCTGCTCCAGCTTTCTTATATTGAATCAGGTCAGTATAAGCCAAAGGCATCAAAGGCAGGCCTGAAGGCTATTGTGGACAAAGCTGTCAGTTTATTGAAGTCAAATATTGAGAAAAAGCATTTTACATTAAATATACAGATTCCAGAGGACTTGACAGTAATAGCAGATGAGGATAAACTAAGCCTTGTTTTTGTCAACCTTATTGACAATGCAATAAAGTATACTTCCGAGAAGGGCACAATTACAATTAAGGCAGAGGGCAAAAACAAGGATGTGCTAATTTCAGTCGCTGATACTGGTATGGGGATACCAAAATACGATTTAGTAAGAATCTTTGAGAGATTCTACAGGGTGGATAAGGAGAGGTCAAGTGAGCTTGGAGGAACAGGACTTGGCCTTTCCATTGTAAAGCATATAATAGAGTCGCATGGCGGCAGGGTCTGGGCAGAGAGCGAGCCGAATAAGGGGTCGTCATTTTATTTTACATTGCGGAGGCATGATTGAATATTCAGGCAATTAAAGGCGTAAAGGATATTCTGCCGGGCGAGGTTGAGGTCTGGCAGTATATTGAAAATAAGGCAAGGTCTGTTTTTGAGACATACGGTTTTTCAGAGATAAGGGCGCCTATATTTGAGTATACAGAGCTATTTTCAAGGAGCATTGGAGAGACAACAGATATTGTTGAAAAGGAGATGTATACATTTGAGGATACAACAGGCAAAAAGATTACATTAAGGCCGGAAGGCACAGCTCCTGTTGTCCGCGCATATATTGAGCATCAGCTTTACAATAAGGCGCACATTACAAAATTATATTATTTTGGCCCCATGTTCAGGCATGAGAGGCCTCAGGCTGGCAGATACAGGCAGGGCTACCAGATAGGCGCAGAGGTCTTTGGCATTGACAGCCCGATACTTGATGCAGAGATACTTTCTATACTGAATAATCTGATGGAAGCAATAGATGTTAAAGGCCTTGACCTCCAGATAAACAGCCTCGGGTGCAAAGAGTGCAGGCCAAAATACAAAGAGGCTTTAAAGCAATTTCTTAAAGACAAGCTTCCGCTTCTCTGTGAAAACTGCCAGAGGAGGATGGATAGGAATCCATTAAGGGTTCTTGACTGCAAGGGCAAGACATGCAAAGATGCAGTAAAGGATGCCCCTATTATACTTGATTATCTATGCGATGGATGCAAGAAACACTTTGATAAGGTAAAAGAGACTTTAAAAATACTTAATGTTTCATATACGCTGAACCCGCGCCTTGTCCGCGGGCTTGATTATTACACAAAGACCACCTTTGAGCTTGTATCAACGAATCTCGGCGCACAGAATGCAGTTGCAGCAGGCGGAAGGTACGATGGCCTTGTGGAAGAGCTTGGCGGGCCTAAGACACCGGGCATTGGCTTTGCCATTGGCATAGAGCGGCTTGCATCTTTAATGGAAAAGGACAATTTTAAAACAAACAAGCCTGATGTCTTTATTGCAACACTCGGTGATAAGGCAAAAGATATTTCAGTATCTTTAATAGACAGTCTTAGGGAAAAAGGCATAAAGGCAGAGACAGATTACGAGGACGCAAGTTTAAAAAGCCAGATGCGGAAGGCGGATAAACTCGGCGCGAGGTATGTATTGATTATAGGCGAGGACGAGATTAAAAGAGGCAGCGCACTCTTAAGGGACATGGAAAAAAAGACACAGGATTCACTCAGCATTGATGCCCTTGTACATGCTCTATCAGCTAAATTGGCTGTCTCTTAGTAATCTCAATGCAGCTTTCGTAATTTTTCCTTTATTGCCTTTGCCTTGTCCTCTCCGCCAAACAAGAGCACCCCTGCTAATATCTTGGGTTCAATGTCTTTAACATCATTAGATGTTAAAGCATCAGGGTTTTTGCCTGCTGCCTTGCACCTTATCGCTAATATTGACCTTGCTGTTGCCTCTGACAATTCACTTTTTAATATATCATATACCTGCTGGCTGACATTATTCATATTCATCCCACCTCTTTTTACTTGTTAAGGTTCTCAAATATATTGGCTGTATTGTAAAGCGTTTTGGCTGTTTTGTATATCATGATATAGGCAAGCGATATCAGGATATATTCCGGAAACTCTACTACAATGCCGTAGGTCTTCTTCAAGTGAATGACCTCTCTTGTGACATGCCATATAGAATAAGCGGTTAAAAATATTATTATATAAACACAACTGTCAAGAATTTTTTTTAATTCACCAGCCTCCTGCAATTTTCCTTTTGCCTTTATCACCAAACTGAGTGATACAATACCAATTAAAATCATTGCAATACCCATTAAGGTTTCTACAGTCGTCAAATCCATTTTCTTGCCCCTCCTTTTAGATTAATTTAATATGCGTAGGCACGAATTTATTCGTGCAAAAGTCACGGTTAAAACCGTGCCTACTTAAGCAACCCTAAAGGGTTGCCCTACAACAATTTATATAGTGTTTTTATTATAAATAAAGCTATCTGGTGGAGCCGAAGGTCTTTACGGTCCATTTTCCACCTGTTTAAATGGTTAATAAGGACATCTCTACCTTCTAAAGCTAAAGGATAAGTTACTATTCAAATATAGCATGGTTTCTGTGGTTGTCAAGAAGATGCAGGCAGGTCTTATAGATTTTTAACACAAAGTTTACATCAATACCATATTCCATTAATGATGATGATGTAAAACTTAAGCATCTTATTATATACAACAAGGAGGCGTAATATGATTACTTTATTAAGGAAAACAAAAAGTATTGGAAGGCGTTTTATTAAGGAAAGAGAGCTTATTATTGATTTATCTGAAAAGAAGGTTACTGTTAACAGTGAGGAGGTAAAACTTTCCCCTATAGAATTTTTTCTGTTAAGATTTCTTGCTCTGAATAAGGGCAAGGCTGTATCCGCTGACCAGCTCCTTACATATCTATGGAAAAGGGATATCTTTCTGCTTGAGGATGGCCTTGATGTGATTATGGATGCCTTGATGTCAAAGATTGAGAATGACCAGACTGCCCCGAAATATATTATTAATTTTGACAAGAATGCATATAAATTTCTGGAGGTCTAACAGGTGAAATTTTTAACAACAAGGCAGTGGTATCCTGAAATTGAAATAACAAGCCTGTTTGTAAAAGGGATAAAGATTGTTTTAAGCCTTCTGATTGCTACAATCCTGCTTGCACTTTTTGGCGGCGTGGTAAAAACAGCAATTGACCTTTCTTTGCTGTTTTCATCCTCTCTTGATATGGCATTAAGAAAGATAATCCTTGATGCCCTTATATTGTTGGCAGTGGTGGAGATATTCAGAACAGCCCTTGCATATTTTACAGAGGGACGAATAAAGGTAACATTTATCATTGATACAATCCTCGTTGTCATGCTTACAGAGGTTATGACGCTCTGGTTTAATGAGATGGAACATGGAAAGCTCTGGGCAATACTTATTTTAATAGGCGGCCTTGCCATTATGAGGATTATGACTATAAAATTCTCGCCATCCTGCAAGGAAGGGAGATGATGCTTTTTACCTGTAAAAGAAAAATATTTAACAAAGATTTAACACCATGTTCATTTTCATAAAATATCAACCATTTATACTATGTAAAATTTAGATAAGGAGAGATCATGAAATGTCCAAAATTAGAGAAAATCAGGGTATCTAAAAAAACAGGTCTTGATATGTGCAATGCCTTTGAGAAACCAATGGTATATGTTCCAACAACACTTGATTTAGAGGTTTATTGCCTTAACATACAGCACGTAAAGTGTTCATTTTTGGATAATAAAAATGGTTTTCTTGGGAAAGGGGGTGATATAAAGAGTGGAGAATTAGCAGTAGGAAAGATTTAACACAGAGTTAACATTGCGTTAACACAGAATTAACTTAATTATAACAAAATCAAATGGAGGAAAAGAATGAAAAAAATAATTTTATCTTTAATAATGATTATAGCATTACCAATAGCAGTAAAGGCCTATGCTGCTGAGGTGATTAAGGTGGATGGCTCATCCACAGTATATCCAATAACAGAGGCTGTAGCAGAGGAATTCCAGAAGGCAGAGAAGGGCAAGACAAAGGTGACTGTAGGCATCTCCGGGACTGGCGGAGGCTTTAAGAAGTTTTGCATCGGCGAGACTGACATCTCTGATGCCTCAAGGCCGATAAAACCTACAGAGGTTGAGCTCTGCAAGAAGAACGGCATAGATTATATTGAGCTT
>CAKKRA010000116.1 GCA_919902475.1 Nitrospiria bacterium | reverse complement strand
ATACCCCCCCACCCTAACCCTCCCCCTCGAGGGGGGAGGGAAGGGAGAGGGTGAAGTCGCAGATTTTGTCCATTACCTTTCCACAAAAGAGAATATATCAGGACAGGTTTTTAACCTTGACAGCAGGATAATATAATGGCAAAAGGAATCTTTATAACTGGAACAGATACAGGTGTTGGAAAGACCGTTGTTGCAGGAGGACTTGCCTGTGCATTAAAAAGGGAAGGTCTTGATGTTGGCGTAATGAAGCCTGTGCAGACAGGGTGCATTGAAACAGATGAGGGTCTGATTGCGCCTGATGCAAATTTCTTGATTAATGTCGCTGGCGTAAAAGACAGCATTGACATTATTACGCCCTATCGCTTTAAAGAGCCTCTTGCGCCATCTGTTGCAGCAGAGACAGAAGGCAGAGAAATTGATATAGAAAAGATAATTACTTCCTACAATCTATTGACAAAAATCCACGATTTAGTTATAGTAGAAGGAGCAGGCGGAATACTGGTTCCGGTATGGAAGGACGTACTATTTATAGATATTATCAGGAAGCTATCAATTCCTGTAATAATAGTAGCACGAATCGGGCTTGGAACAATAAACCACACGCTCCTCACTGCAAGATATGCCCTTGAGCATGGGATTAAAATAATTGGGATTATCTTTAATAATATAAATAGTAAAGAAGACGGGATTGCAGAAAGAAGCAACCCTGATACCATAAAAAGGCTATGTAATTTGCCTATCCTCGGAATACTGCCCTTTATCAATAATCTGAATACTGAGGAGGTGAAATCAGGCGACCTCTGCAGCATCTTTACAGAAAAGATAGATATTAAATATATAAAATCTTTTCTGTCTGTTTAATTATCAGTGGGATGGAATTATGAAAGGTTTTATTTCTGAGGGAAGGCTGCCTTATCTTCTCTTAAATCTCTACCTAAAACAATTAACAGGCGTCCTGTTTTTTAAAAACCCTTCAAACAAGTTATATAGAATCTATATAGATAAGGGAAATATTGTATATTTAACAAGCGTTAGTGAAAAAGATAAGGCTCTCCTTGAACAGTTTCTTTTAGAAAAGGGCGGGGAATACAGCTTTACACAGCAGCCTATATCTGTAGTGCAGTCAACATTCCAAATTCCTCCAATGTCAGAGATTTTTCAGCAGATGGGCCTCCCAAAGGAAAAGATTGGGGCAAAGCCAAAATCAAATTTCAATGGCAGATTATTTGAAGCAATCAGATGGGAACTGACAAAGCTCATAGGGCCGATATCATCTGTTATAATAAACGACAAGCTGATTGAGATGGGTGAAATAAAAGACCTCTTTCCAAGGGAAAGGATACAGGAGCTCGTAGAGATGATTTCTGCTGAAATACCTGATGATAACAGAAAAAATATATTTAACAAAACAGTAAAAGAGGCGATTAAAAATCTTTAAGGAATAGGAGTAGAAGAATGGCAATGGGAATATTGTGGTTTAAAAGCAGACTGGAGTTGAAGCTCTTTAGTATTGTAATTATCATAGTTGCAGGATTTACTGCGCTAATACTATTTACAATAAATAAAGAGACTGAAGACCTTATAAAAAAGACGAGAGAAAAGGCATCTTTCCTTACTACATCTGTTGTAACCAGCCTTCAAAAGGACATGATAGAGGGAAGGGCTGATATGGCAAGATGGCTTATTGAAGACTTAAAGGCAATGAAGGGTGTTGAGCGGCTTCAGATAGTGCGAACAGACGGGACAGAGGCATTTCAGGATCTGATAACTATCAGGGATGTAGAGAAAAGAACCGTTATCAAGAAGGAGTGGCTTGAGAATCACCCTGATAAGGCCAATAACATTGCAAAAGGCATAGACCATGCCGTTTTTAAAGATCTACTAAAAAAAGGAACAGCAGCTACAGTAGAATATAATGAGAAGGTTGAAGGAAGAGAGGTATTTACATTTCTCAAGCCAATTGCCAATGAATCAAGATGTTTCGGATGCCACGGCTCTGATAAAAACCTGAGGGGGATATTAATGGTATCCATCTCTGTTGATAAGGACATGCAGAGCATCAGATGGCATCTCATTATCACCTCAGCAATAACAGTTGCAATTGTTATTGCATTTCTGCGTGCATTAACCAATAAGATAATATTAAACCCAATCACACACCTGGTGGATGTGGTTAATAAAATAAGCATGGGAGAAATAGACAAAAAAATAGAGATAAAATCAAATGACGAAATCAAAGACCTTGCAGACGCCATTGACAGGCTAAGAACCAGCATGAAGATGGCAATTGAGAAATTATATAAACGATAGAAAATGTAGGGGCATGGCGCGACGTGCCCCTACATAATTTCTTTATCCCCTACCCTTCTGATAAACTCCTTTACTGCCCCTGTTATATCCTCTTTTGCAATAATGGCCGATATGACAGCAGCGCCATCAGCGCCTGTTTTCATTATATCTTCAATATTATTCTCATTAATACCGCCGATGGCAATTACAGGCAACCGGCTTATCTTCCTTATCTCTTTTATAATATCTGCGCCGAGCGGCTCCCTTACATCCTTTGTTGTTGACCTGAATATCGGACCAATAGCAATATAATCTGCGCCAGAACCCTGCGCCTCTTCTGCATCTTTAAAAGAGTGTGTTGAAAGGCCAATGATTTTGTCATCTCCAAGTATTTTCCTTGCTGCCTGAACAGGAAAGTCCTCCTGACCGAGATGAACACCGTCAGCGTCAACTGCCATTGCAATATCTATATCGTCATTGATAATCAATGTTGCATTAAACTTTTTCGTAATCTCTTTTAATTGAAGTGCAATTTTATACGACTCTCTTTTTGATAACTGTTTTTCCCTGTACTGAATGAATTTGACCCCTCCCAAAAGCGCCTTTTCAGCAATCTGGATATGCGAGAGCCCTTTTACAATATACTGATCAGTTATTAAATATAGGCCTGAAGGCAATTTCTTCATTTCAGGAATATATCATACATTATATAGTTTAATCAATAAAAGCGCTTAAAACGGTCTGGACAAAACATAAAATCCATGGCAAGGATTTCTGCGACCTTAAGGCAGCCCTTGTCAGACTCGGAAAGGACTACTGCAAGAAAAAAAAGCGCAAGGGTTGTCCCATGGAGACTGAAAGTGCAGCCGCATATTCCCTTGACAGCACAAGGCATAGAGAAAGGTAAAGGCAGAGTTTGAAAAAATAGACAAAAAGGTGTTTGAGATAATAGAGGCAGTGAAGTAGAAGGTTTTTACAATTGACTTTTGAAGGTATAATCCGTAAAATAAATCACATGCACCATTCAGATTTTGTCCACTTACACACACATACCGAATACAGTCTCCTTGACGGGGCAAATCAGATAGACGACCTTGTTGAACTTGCGCAGAAGTATAAAATGCCTGCTATGGCTATAACTGACCACGGCAATATGTTCGGAGCTGTAGAATTTTATCAGAAGGCTTTAAAGGGCGGTATAAAACCAATAATCGGCTGTGAGGTGTATGTTGCGCCTGCAAGCAGGCTGGAAAAGAATGTCAACGGCTTTAAAAATGCCTCATATCATTTAATCCTCCTTGCAGCAGATGAAACAGGGTATAAAAATCTTTTAAAACTTATAACATCTGCCCATCTTGAAGGCTTCTATTATCGTCCGAGAATAGACAAAGAGATCCTTGCGCAGCACAGCAAGGGCTTAATCGGCTTATCAAGCTGCTTAAAAGGCGAGATTCCTTATAAGATAAATAAAGGAGATACGGAAGGCGCAAAAAAGGCGCTTGGAGAATACATTGATATACTCGGCAAGGAGAATTTTTATCTTGAAATAATGGATAACCGCCTTGAAGAGCAATATAAGGTAAATAAGGAACTAATAAATCTAAGCAAGGAATTTGACATCCCCGTTGTTGCAACAAATGACTGCCATTATTTAAAAAAAGAGGATGCAAAGGCGCACGATATCCTTCTTTGCATACAAACAGGCAAGACTGTCAATGATACAGAGAGATTGAGATTTTCTACAGATGACTTCTATTTTAAATCTCCAGAAGAGATGCACAAGGCATTTAAGGATATCCCAGAGGCGCTGCTGAACACAAAGATAATTGCAGAGAGGTGCAATCTCAATCTGAAATTGAATGAGCTTCATCTGCCGAATTATCATGTGCCAGAGGGGTATACCAGAGAGGATTATTTATCAGAGCTCGCAAAAAAGGGTCTTGAAGAAAGACTAAAACAAATAGACACAAAGATTCCTTCTGATTTCTACAAAACCCGTCTTGAAAGGGAGCTCAAGACAATAAACTCCATGGGCTATGCCGGTTATTTTCTTATAGTCTGGGATATTATAAATTACGCAAAGAACAAAGGCATACCTGTTGGACCTGGAAGGGGCTCTGCTGCAGGAAGCCTTGCCGCATATTCCTTAAAGATTACTGATATTGACCCTCTCCGCTACGGCCTGCTCTTTGAAAGGTTTTTGAATCCTGACAGGGTCAGCATGCCTGATATTGACATGGATTTTTGCATGGACAGGAGGGAAGAGGTAATACACTATGTAACAAACAAATTCGGGACTGACCATGTTGCCCAGATTATCACCTTTGGAACAATGGCTGCTAAGGGTGTTATAAGGGATGTTGGCCGTGTCTTAGATATTCCGTATATAGAGGTTGATAAGGTGGCAAAGCTGGTGCCCAATACATTAAACATCACGATTGACGAGGCAATAAAGGCAGAGCCGAGATTAAAGGAATTGATTGAAAATGACCAAAAGATTAATGAGCTGATTAAGATTGCAAAGAACCTTGAAGGACTTGCAAGGCATGCATCAACACATGCAGCAGGCATTGTAATATCGCAGGAGCCATTAACAGAATATACACCCCTTTATAAAGGCGATAAAGATGAAATAATAACCCAGTATAATATGAAGCTCATTGAAAAGGTGGGGCTTATAAAATTTGACTTCCTCGGACTGAAAACACTTACGCTTATTGATAATGCAGTGCAATTGATTAACCAGAAAGCAAGGGCTCAAAATTCTGAGTCCCTGCCCTTCTCCATTGAGACCATTCCATTAAATGACCAAAAGACATACGACCTCCTTTCCTCTGGCAAGACCTTTGGCGTATTTCAGCTTGAAAGCTCAGGCATGCGCGAGATATTGGTAAGACTGAAGCCAGAAACCTTTGAAGACATCATTGCCCTTGTAGCCCTCTACAGGCCTGGTCCATTAGGCAGCGGCATGGTGGATGACTTCATAAAGAGAAAGCGCGGCCTTACAGCAATAAAATATGAGCTCCCTGAGCTTGAGCCGATATTAAAAGAAACATACGGCGTTATCCTGTATCAGGAACAGGTAATGAAGATTGCAAATGTCCTTTCAGGCTTCTCCCTTGCGGAAGCAGACATCCTCCGCCGCGCAATGGGCAAAAAGATACCAGAAGAGATGGAGAAGATGAAAAAGACCTTCATTGAGGGCGCGCATAAAAATAAGATAAACGAAAAAAAGGCAGAAAAGATATTTGAGCTTATAGAATATTTTGCAGGATATGGATTTAATAAATCACACAGCGCTGCATATGCCTTGATTGCATATCAGACTGCATATCTAAAGGCAAACTGCCCTGTTGAATTTATGGCCTCTTTACTCACAAGTGAAATGGGCAATACTGACAAGATTGTCAGATATATAAGAGAATGCAAGTCAATGGGCATAAAGATACTGCCGCCTGATGTAAATGAAAGCAGCAAACAGTTTACCATTGTAGAGGAAGGCATAAGGTTCGGCCTTGCTGCAATAAAGAATGTTGGCGAGGCTGCTATTGAGGCAATTATCACAGCAAGGGAATCCTCAGGAAGGTTTGCTTTAATATTTGACTTCTGCAAAAAGGTGGATTTAAGAAAGGTGAACAAAAAGGTGATAGAGAGCCTGATTAAATGCGGCGCCTTTGACTCTACTAATATGAAACGTTCCCAGCTCATGGCTGTTTATGAAAAGGCTGCTGAAAAAGCTAATCAGATAAAAAAGGAATCGGCGCTGAATCAGATAAATATTTTTGGCAATCTGCAAAAAGAAGATGATGCTTCGACAGAATCAATACCTGACTTGCCTGAGTGGGAGGAAGGTGTAAGGCTAAAATCTGAAAAAGATACGCTCGGCTTTTATATAACAGGCCATCCCTTATCCAATTATGAGGCAGAGCTTAAAAGGCTTGAGACAACTACATCAGAGGCATTATTGGAATTATCTGATGAAAAAGAGGTGAATATCTGCGGCATAATTACAGAAATAAAAAATACAACAACTAAAAGAGGCGATAAGATGGCCTATCTGAGGATTGAAGATCTCTACGGCACTGTAGATGTGATTGTTTTCCCGGATGCGTACAGGTCATCAAACCATCTGTTCAATACAGATGCCCCTCTTCTGATAAGTGGAATCATTGACAAAGGCGAAAAGGGAATAAAGCTAAAGGCAACAAAAATATCAACAATATCTGATGCAAAAAATAAACAGCTTTCAAAAGTAAATATTAAAGTGGACTCTGCTGCACTTTCGCAGAATGAGCTCAGGCAATTAAAGGATATCCTGCTAAAATACCGCGGCAACTGTTCTGTATATATCAGCATGACTATACCAAATCACGGTGAATCCGTAATTGCTGTTAATAATGATATCAGGGTAAATCCTACAAGCTCATTAATAACTGAGATAGAGAATTTTCTTGGAAAGGATACGGTGACATTTAATTGAGAGACTATTTAGAGTTTGAAAAACCTGTAGCAGAGCTTGAAAAAAAGATAGAAAAGCTCAAAAGCTATCCGCCTGAAAAAATAGGCAGGGTGTCTGATGAAATCAGACGGCTTGAAGAAAAGGTTGTGGAGATACAGAAAGAGATATTCTCAAGGCTCACCCCATGGCAGAAGACGCAGATGGCAAGACACTCTGACAGGCCTTATGCATTGGATTATATCAACAGCCTGATGACAGATTTTACTGAGCTGCACGGCGACAGGTCATTTGGCGATGATAACTCCATTGTGGGAGGCATAGCAAAATTTGAAAAGAAATCTGTAGTTGTAATAGGCCATCAAAAGGGAAGGACAACCAAGGAGAATGTATTTAGAAACTTTGGGATGCCGAATCCAGAGGGATACAGAAAGGCGCTGCGCTTGATGAAACTGGCAGAAAAATTCTCTAAACCGATTATAACCCTCATAGATACGCCTGGCGCATATCCGGGCATAGGCGCTGAAGAACGGGGACAGGCAGAGGCAATAGCAAGGAATCTGATGGAGATGTCGCATCTGCGAGTGCCGATAATAGTTACTGTAACAGGCGAAGGCGGAAGCGGCGGCGCGCTTGCGCTCGGCGTTGGAGACAGGGTATTGATGCTTGAATATTCCATATATTCTGTTATCTCGCCAGAAGGATGTGCAGCTATATTATGGAATGACAGCACAAAGGCGCCTGATGCAGCAGATGCAATCAAGATGACTGCTGATGATTTATACAGATTCGGAGTAATTGATGAGATTGTTAAAGAGCCATTAGGCGGCGCGCACAGGGACGCAAGAGAGATGGCAAAGACGCTTGGCGAGGTAATTTTAAGGCACCTCAATGAACTACAGGCTATGCCTGCTGATGAATTGATTAAAAAGAGATATGATAAATTCAGGAAATTAGGTGTGTTCAGTGAGCAGGCAATCTGAAGCAATAGAGATATTTATAAAAATCAGGCCGGCAGACATCGCCTATTTTAATTTTACAATAGACGCATACGAGGGCTTATCATCTGTCAGGACAATGGACGGGAAAAAAGGCCTGATAAAAATCCTCATCCCGATTTCTTTTGTTGAGGATGTAAAAAAACTACTTCAGGCAATTAAAGAAGAGATAGGATTTTTGGAGATTGTTGAAGCTGATAATGCTGCCTAATCTGCCACTAAGACAGGGTTGCTGGAATTAAAATAAACCTTTTTGCATTTTAACCACACCGTTTTTTTATCATTAAAAGGCATTCTTTGTTTTGCAATGTTTTGCAAATGTCAATAGTCATGGTTAAATCTCTCATCCTCCATACTTAAGCAGTATCCCTTTTGATATTTAATAATTGAGGGCGGTAAATACAGCCCTCTTTTTTATTGACAGTTAATTTAAAAGTGGTATATTATACCAGTAGTGAAAAGCGAATTAATAAAGCATGCAAAGGTTAGAAAGGATAATGGCAATATAGTAGAGGTCAAGATGTGGCAGGTAACCCCGTCTGCCGATAAACCGCATGGCTATAAATATTCCCTTGTCTACATTGTAAAAGGCAAACGGGTTATTGGTTATGACAATGCAGAAGGCAAGGGAGATCACAGGCATTATGGAGATAGGATAGAAAAATATCACTTTAGGGATTTAGATAGACTTTCAGAGGATTTTTATAGTGATATAGAAAAATATGAGGAGGGCAATCTATGAGAGTAAAAAGGGTTAAGATTGGAATAAAGAGCGTCAAGGAAGTATTAAAGGATTTCGTAAAAACAGGCGAGGCAATAGAGCGAGGAGAAAAGGTAAAGAAGGAAAAAGGCGTTTACTTTGAGAGCATAGAAGGATTTAGAAAGGCTCTCACACCCAAGAGGCTTGAATTATTGCACCTGATTAAAGAGAAACATCCTAAGAGCCTTCAGGAGCTTGCAAGATTGGCTGATAGGGATATGAAAAGCATTATAACAGACATTGAGATTTTAGAAGAACTTGACTTAATTGATATGAAAAGAAAAAAAGAAGG
>CAKKRA010000115.1 GCA_919902475.1 Nitrospiria bacterium | reverse complement strand
TCCAAAGCTGTAAACAAGAAGCTGTTTGCCTAATATCCCTGCCTCCTTTTGCTATTTCATCAGATTTATAACATTTTCCTTTTGCAGCTTTACTTTTATATTTTCAGGAAGAGATTTCAGCCTCTCTTTAGAAGAGTCTAATGCCGTCTGATCAAAATCTATACAGGTAAAATTAAAATTATTTTCTGGACGGAAGTCATCAAAGAGATCCTGAATTTCAGGGCAGGAACCGCAGCCTAAGTTTAATACATTAACTGATGTAAGGTTTATTGCCTGTAAATTATCCCTTAGCAATTTTGTTATCTTTTTTCTACGGCCTCTGACAGCAATTGAATAATGGTTATTTTGAAGATATTTGTCAAAATAAATGCCTATCCCCTCTGAAAAAGGCTTGTTATTATACAACATCTCCATCAAAATATAGTCTCCTCTATAGCCGTGAGGTTTTGTGAAAGCCCTTTCAAGTATTTTACTTTGCAATCCCCAATGCCCGGTAAAAAATCTGAAGGCATCCCTTATCTTTTTTGTCAGCATCCCTATTCCTATTTGTCTTTCTAATTCATCGCCCTTCTTAACAATCTCATCGCAAAACTTAGTGAATTTCTCAAAGATTGCGCCTTCAGACATTGTCTTATTCTTTATATGCTGTTCCAGAGCAATCAATTCCTCAATAAACATCTTCAAATCCCTTCTAAAAAACAATTCAATTTTGTCAGAAATTTCTTTATCTTTTGCCTTCAGATTCTTAATCTTATTAAGAATAAACTCATCATTCGTAAATAAAAAATTTTTCAGAATATCTTCCTGATATTTCTCCTTTTGTAAAAACCGCATACCGCAATAACTTTTACCGTTATCTATCTTTTTCCACACAACCTCTCCCTGAAGTTTTAATGGCAAATTTAAAAGTGGAAATTCAATCAGCAAGGGCGATGAGAGTTCAGCCTTCGCATCTAATGATATACCTATGCCATTTTCACTTAAATCAACTGTTTGCGCGCTCAAAGCTTCAGCAAGGTTTGCCTTTAAAGCCACTGGTGAGTTGATTTTTACGCGAAATGCAGTCCTTCTGTCTTCACTTGCAGAGCCGGATGTTTTAATAGCAGACTTTACTAAATTTGAAGTTTCCATAGAAAATACCTCCATTTTAAAATTTAATTAATGGTTATATTTGATTGAACCATTTAGCCGTTAATTTATCAACATTATCCTCAAATATAAAAATATATTCTTCTTCCTCTTTTTGTTCTAATAATGCTTCTTCTTTGACGCCGCTCCACGGCCTTGTATTAAATAGATATGTAAGCCCTATAATAAGAAAAATAAAACTGTATGGGTAAATTTCTATACCGTATGCAGGCAAATAATCAATACAGCAGATATTAAATATTATAAACCCAATTACAATGTCTTTTATCCTTTCTCTTTCTTCCGTCCATATCCTATTAAATCTTGTGGTGAAATTTTTGAACGACATAAAGACATTGCCAAAGTAGTATAAAAGGAGAATGTATGAGGCAGGTGTGTTTAAAATAGGGTAATAGCCATAACTATATTCCTTCATCCCGTCAAATAAATAGTTCGTTCTTAGATTAATAACAAAAAATATAATTGCAATTATATAATTTATTAAAATGAATAGCCGTCTCTTTTGAAGATTCAATAAAGAAGATGTAAAAAGATAAAATGTTGGCGACACAATAGCCACGCCAGAGAAAACATAATATTTAAATATAGTCTCTGCTACAAGATAGCTTTGAGTTGAATAGATAACGGCCATTCCTGAAAGCCAAATAGTTTTACTGAGAAGGTATGAAATAAAAGAGATACTAACAGTATCCTTTTTTTCTTTTAAAAGGACATAAGCGCTGA
The DNA here is from genome assembly GCA_919902475.1 of Nitrospiria bacterium. Lineage (GTDB taxonomy): Bacteria > Nitrospirota > CAKKRA01 > 9FT-COMBO-42-15 > 9FT-COMBO-42-15 > 9FT-COMBO-42-15. Next base: position 6,730 of record CAKKRA010000115.1, on the reverse strand, counting down.
TAGTTAATAATATTAATGCTGTAAAAGCAGGGATAATAGCATTATAATTAAAATAGTAGTTTGAGGGATTAAATAATAGTCTCTCTGTCAAAGGCTCCTCCTTTAAGTTTGGTTAATAGCGTTAATGTGCCGCAGCATAATAGGGCGCTTTAAATTACCCTAATTTGTGCTATTTGACACAAATTCCTCCTCACCAAATTTAAAGGGTCCCCCAACCCTTTTAAACTTATTCAGGCTTGTTTTTAGAGTAATCTAATATACAATATATCAGCCTTATTTTCAAGCTTTTATTGACAATATCTTATAAAATCCTTAGAATGTTGGCCATGTCATCTTTTATCAAATTTCTTGGCACTGCAGGCGGAAGATATGTGGTGGCAAGGCAATTAAGGGCGTCTGGCGGAACATATATAAGCGCTAATGGGCAGAATATTATGCTTGACCCAGGGCCTGGAGCGCTCGTTAAATGCGCAAAATCCAAACCTCCTATTGATGCAACCGCTCTGAATGCCATTATATTATCCCATCTGCACATTGACCATTCAAATGATGTCAATATCCTAATTGATGCTGTAACAGGCGGCGGACACAGGAAAGGCGGGGTTTTATTTGCTCCCAGAGAGGCGCTTGAAGGAGATGATGCTGTTGTCTTTAAGTATTTAAGAGATTTTCTTGAGGATATTGTAGTATTGGAGGCAGAGAGAAATTACAAGATTGGTGATATTGAATTTTCAACTTCAATCAAACATCAGCACACTGCAGAGACCTATGGAATAAAGTTTAATATAAATGGGCATAATATATCTTTCATAGCAGATACAAGATTTTTTCCGGAATTAATTGACAGCTACAAGGGCTCTGATATGCTGATAGTAAATGTTGTCAGCCACACCCTTCCTGAAAAGATAAATATCAAACATCTATGTCTTGATGATGTCAAGGAGATTATAAAGAAAGTAAAGCCTTCAAAGGCTGTAATAACTCATTTTGGAATGACAATGCTAAAAGCAAAACCGTGGATTTTAGCAGAGCAGTTAAGCAATGAATTAGGAATAGAGATTACTGCTGCATCTGATGGGATGACAATAGAATTATAAAAGGGGGAATGGGCTGGTTGAGGGAGGGGGGTACAACCAGCCCATGGGGAGTAACTTAGTTTACGCTGAAAAACGCCCATCTGCTGCGTTGCCTTCGTCGCTGCGCTGCTCACATACTATTTAGTATGCTCCGCTGCTTGCTCCTCGGCGCCTTGCATCTGGACATTTTTGAGCGTAAACTTGCTAACCAAAATTTAATCTACGCTGCTGCAAGAACGTTCTTTGCCTTGCGCCAGCCCTCTTCTGACAATCTTTTTAGTCTGCTCTCTGTCCAGTTCTTTATCTCAGAAAGATATTTGCGCTTATCAAGCTTTGCAAGCTCTAATAATTCCATCTTCTCTTTAGCTGCAGCCTTTAAATCATTAGGTGTATATCCATGCCATGTTGCAAAACCGCTGTCAAAGATAAACTCAGGGGTAATATCTTCCTTCTTAACCTTTAACTGATTGGCAAACATCCTTGCCACATCCAGATCATATTCTATTACCCAGTCATTATCCTTAATCATAGTTGATGGATTAAAATCTATGCCTGGACATTCAGGGCAATATACTGCCATGATTATTTCTTCAGGAAGTATTGAATCTCCATAATGAAAACTAACTTTCTCTTTACCGCATCCGCATACTACCTCATTTGACATACACATAGTTTTCCTCCCAAATAATGTTTACGCAGCCTTTAGATGTCTCTTGATGCCCTTGCCCTGCTTATTGCTGATTAAATTATTGTTCTTAGAAGCCTTTTTATTAGCCATAATTACAGGATCTATCACATCTCCGCAATAAAGACAGCGCCAGCCGTCATAATGCCATGCCAGATTATCCTGATTAGTAAATGTCTCATAGACCATGACACCTTTGCATTTTGGACATTTCATATTTATCACCTTCTCTTTCTTCATCCGTTATCCATCCCTGCTGTAATTATACCATAAAATTTAAAGATTAATTAGTAACTATTACTGATAATAAGCAAGATTTATGCCATTTATTCAATAAATAGTATATTTCAATAATTTCAAATAGTTAGTAAATCAATCAGGTATGATAATTTATTAAGACATGTTGCAATTTTGAAACGAGTTGTAGTTTTTTTAGAATTTATCCAATAATTTCAATCTGTTGTCATTATGTTTCAAATTTGAAATAATGTTTCATTAATGAAACACTTCTTCCTTGTCTATCTTCAATTGCTTTATCCTTCGCCATAATGTTGCCCTGCTTATTTTCAATCTTTTTGCGACCTCTACCTGCTTCCAATTGTGCTGATTTAATAGCTTTAGAATAAGCCCTCTCTCCAATACCATAAGTGGATTATCTGATTCCTCAAATACCACATCTGCTGATCTTTCATTAGATTTAAGAATATCCTTTGGCAGATGTTCAATCAATATGGTATTCCCCTGGCACCTTACAAAGCCGTGCTCAAGGATATTTTCAAGCTCCCTGATGTTGCCAGGATAATTATAGTCCATGAGAAAATCCATTACCTTTGGTGAGACATTATTTATCTCCTTACTCATCTCTTTGTTAAATTTATTAACAAAGTGCTTTACCAGATAAGGGATGTCATCCTTCCTCTCCCTGAGTGGCGGCAGATATATCGGCACAACCCTCAGCCTGTAATAAAGGTCATCCCTGAACTGCCCCTTATCCAATGCCTTTGTCAAATCCCGGTTTGTTGCAGCAATAACCCGAACATCAATCTTAATGCTCTCTGTACCGCCAACACGTTCAAACTCCTCCTCCTGCAGCACCCTCAACAGTTTTACCTGAGTGTGAAGGCTCATTTCTCCTATCTCATCAAGAAAGATGGTCCCTTTATGCGCAAGCTCAAACCTGCCCTTTTTATCTGCAATCGCGCCTGTAAACGCCCCTTTGACATGGCCGAATAACTCGCTCTCTAAAATACCCTCTGCAAGGGCAGCGCAGTTTACCTTTATAAAAGGTCCTGTCCTGCGCGGACTGTTCAAATGAATAGCCTCTGCAATAAGCTCCTTGCCTGTGCCGCTCTCGCCCTCTATTAATACAGTTGATTTGCTCTGGGCAACAACTGGAAGGAGATCGTAAATCTCCTGCATCCTGTGGTTCTTGCCTATTATATTCTGGAAGGAAAATTTCCCTTCAAGCTTTTCTGTCAGCTCCTTTATCTTAGATAAATCTCTGAATATCTCTACACCGCCGATTATCTTACCATCCTTGTCCTTTAGCAAAGCAGTATTAATGCTGACGGGTATCGGCCTTCCGAATTTATCCTTGATTATCGTCTCAAAATTGGATATAGGCTCCCCGGTATCCATTGTCCTTTTCAGGATGCAGCTCGTTGTACAGATATCGCTCCGCATAAGCTTGCTGCAGTTCTGGCCTATTACATCTTCTTCTGAATAGCCGAGGAGCCCAATCGCAGCCTTATTTAAATACTCTATCCTCATATCTGTGCCAATAGTAATAACACCATCTGTAATGCTGTTTAGGATTACATCAGTATCTACCTTTTTATTTAAAATCTCTGAGCTCATTTAACCTCTATTACGCAGTTTTGTGAACCGAATCTATTTTGCGTGCACTGGCGGCAGGAGGGGTCATTCCTCCATTCACCGTCTACTAAAAACTTATATTCATATCTGCCTGGCTTAAGCTTTAAAGACGCCTTCCACACCCCGACTTTATCCTTTTTTAACTCTCCAACATGTGTATCCCAATTATTAAAATCCCCTGCAATAAAAACTGATCCTGCCTCTGGCGCCTCATACCTAAATTGGACTGCCTTTGTTGCAATTTTCTCTGCCATGACAAAGCCTCCTTTTATATAGGTTATTATTATACTGCCTCTGCAGCAAAAACACCGTCAACATCAATCAATTTTAAATCAGTATCACAAACAGGACAGATTATAATATCGCCGCCCATAAGATCATCATCTAAATCCAGCTCCTCCTCGCAAACAGGACATATAACTATCTTCAAATATCATTCTCCTCTCCCAAATCCCTTCCTTTTTCATATGCATCTTTTAATGCAGCCTGATGCCTTCTGATGCCGCCCTTTCCTTCTATATTATCATATAAAAGATTATGCTTATAATCCACATCTATTGCAAGATAAAAATATTTGAAGAAATTTATAATCTTATTTATATTACCCCCGCCGTAAATGGCGGGGTTTTCTAACGGGGTAAAGATATTATTAAAGAACTGTAGGTTTTGGGAAGAGTGTGCTTTTTATCTTTTCTATAACCTCTCCAATGCCGAGTCTGTTGATTACTGCGCCTAACTTTCTCTTTTTTGATTTATCTGCCTTAAAAAGACCTGCGCAAAGCTGGAATATGCTAAATGCCTCGTTATTCTTAAGCAGTTCCTTCAGGGTATATGCAAGCTGTGGATGCCTGCCTATCATTCCGCCAGCCATAACACGCACACCCTGATCTTTGATAATAATAGATTCTGTCGGACAGACCTTTGCGCACTTGCCGCATTTCACACAGAGCTCCATGTTAAACACAGGGACGCCATTAATAATCTGTACCGCGCCCTCTTCCTCGCACACATCTATGCACTTCATGCACTCAATGCACTCTGCCTCTCCCTTTACAGGCTCTGCCTGGCCGGAAAGACCGAAGTCCTTTATCTGGGGCTGTGAGCAGCAATTAGGGCAGCCGGCAATTGCCATGGTAAAGAACTGGTGTTTTTTAACAGGGCATTCAGATGTGGAGATAATCTCCTCTTCAATGCCGCTGTTGTTTAAATTTTCCATTAGTCCTTCAGCAAGCGCCTTTACATCAATCACAGCATTTCTACATCCCTTGACGCCTGCCTTACAGACCCTTAGCTCAGACACGCCGTTTTTACCTGATATTATATACGGGTCTTGCGGAGCTATTACTGTATTTCTATCAACAACATCCTTCATCCCCTACTCCAGCTCATTAATCTCTTTTACAATCTTTTCAGGGTCAACACCGTGCATTGTAGAGCCAAATACAATGGACTCCAGTTTTATGCCCGGACATGTAAAACAGCCCTTGCCAAAATATTTCTCAATGATCTTTTCAGCAGCAGGGCTGGACTTTACAACATCGCCAATCACACTATCCTTTGTAAACTTTGTCTTTGTTTCTGACATTACCGATTACCTCCTTATTTACTTTTAAATCTTTATTCCGCAATCCGCCTTTATAGCTATGCCGCCTTATTTAAGGCTTCAAGGATTGCATTCAAGTCCACCTTGTCCCTTACAGACCCCTTTTCAATACTGACCTCTCCGCCGCAGCATGAATCTATCTTAAAATCAGCAAATACCTTTATGGTCTTTGGGAATTTTTTGATAATATCATTTATCTTCATATCCTTTGTTATCTTCATGGTCTCTACTGCCATATTGCACCTCCGTGTAATTATGCTGTTTCCTTTGCCTTGCCAAAGATGGTCATCCACATATTAAACACGAACATATAACATGCAGCAGCCTCTATTAATGCAAACAAAATAATGAGTGTCTCTGAACCGCCGCCTCTGTGCCTCTGCTGCGCCCAGAAAAATGAGAGGCCGATAAGGCCGATATTAGCAAACCAGAAGTGAAGGCTTGCGAGCATCTCGCTGTATAGCTGCTTTCCGCTGAACCTCGGCAGTATGTGGTAAGAAACGCCGAACATCAGCATTGATACCCATCCTAAAAGGTTTATATGGGCATGGATAGGAAGATATACGCCCATCCACCTTGGCCACAGAAGCATTAGCAGGCCCATTGATATGCCTGTCAACAAATAAAGAAGACTTGCCTTGATAAATCTTAGTGTAACCTGACTCATTCATTTACCTCCAATTCATTTATAGGTTTTACTTACTTTATAGCATTAATCTATCAGTAAATTAAATATACGAGAATGATTTAAATCATAAGATTAAGAACCCTTGCAATTTAGACCTTTTTATTATATCATAAAAAATACTTTAAAAAGAAGCATATTTTAGAACTATGTCTCATACAGAATCCATTAATAATACAACTGAATTACATTCAAGGCTTATTATACGAATCTTAATCCGGCCTTTTCTTTTTTTAACAAAGGCGCTCCCCTTATCCATTCTGAGAATGCTTTCTCTTCCAATAATGGCATTCTTTTATGTCATATATCCCACATGGAGAAGGACAACAAATTCTAATATCAGGCATGTATTAGGCAAAAAAACACCGAAATGGAAAATACACAAGGCATCTTTTAAGATATATAATAATTACGGAAAATATATAGCAGACCTTTCTCATCTGACGCATGCAGAGCCTGAAAAGGCATTAAGCCTTATCTCAAAGAGGTCAGGATATGAACATCTAAAGGAAGCGCTGGAACGCGGCAAAGGCGCAATCCTCCTCACCTGCCATATGGGCAACTGGGAACTTGGCGGCGTGATCCTGTCCAAACTCGGACATACTGTTAATGTGGTATATTTCCCGGATGCGTCTACACACCTTGAAGAGGAGCGGAAGACCTTTCGCAGGACAAAGGGTGTTAACCAGATTGTGCTTGAGAATTCTAACTTCTCTCCGATAAAGATGCTAAAGGCGCTCCAGAGGAATGAGCTCGTAGCGCTTCAGGGAGACAAACTATTTTATGATAAAGGCATTGATGTGTCA
>CAKKRA010000114.1 GCA_919902475.1 Nitrospiria bacterium | reverse complement strand
CAATATTGACCACCATATAACCAATGAAAAATTCGGCTATATAAATTATATAGACGCTAAGGCAACTGCAACAGGCGATATAATCTACAGGCTTGCAAAGGCATTGAAGATAAAAATAGATAAGGATATTGCAACAGCCATATATACAACACTCCTTACAGAAACAGGCTCTTTCAGATATTCAAATACCAATTCAGGCATACTAAGGATTTCAGCAGAACTTATAGATACCGGCCTTAATCCATGGAGGATAGGCCAGCAGATATATGAAACCAATACATTCCAGCGTCTTAAACTGCTCGGTACGCTTTTGGATGAGATGGAGATTGACAGCACAGGAAAGATTGCATGGGTGATAATAACTTCTGCCCACTATGCTGCTACTAACACTACAGTGGAGGATGTTGAGGATTTTATAAATTTTCCACGCTCAATAAAAGGGGTGGAGACAGCCATACTTTTCAGGGAATCTGAAGAGGATTTGTATAAGATAAGCTTCAGGTCAAGGGGAACAATAGATGTAACAAGGCTTGCATTGAAATTTGGCGGAGGCGGGCATAAGTATGCTGCCGGCTGTACTGTAAAAGGTAGCCTTAATGAGGTAAAGAAAAAGGTTCTGCAGGCAGCAGTGGATGAGATGGAGAGGATAGTGTCTAAAAAACAGAAGGCTGTGGTAGTTTAATTGTAGGGGCGGGGTAACCCAGCCCCTACGCCTGATTTAATATATGGATGGCTTCTTAGTAATTAACAAAACAAAAGACTGGACATCTGCTGATGTAGTGAATAAAATAAAGAGGGTTTTAAAGATAAAAAAGGCGGGGCATCTTGGAACGCTTGACCCTGATGCAACCGGTGTCCTGCCAATTGCTCTCGGCAAGGCGACAAAGGTTATCCGTTATATAAATGAGGGCGACAAAGAATATCAGGCAGTAATGAAGCTCGGTGAAAAGACAGATACGCTTGATGCAGCAGGAAAGGTTATTGAGACTAAAGAGATTCCAAAATTAGATAAGGACAAGATAGAGAAGATATTAAAGGATTTTACAGGAAAGATTTCCCAGACGCCGCCTGCATATTCTGCAGTAAAGGTTGATGGTGTCAGGGCGTATGAGCATGCAAGAAAAGGCAAGGATGTTCAGATTAAACCGAGGGATGTTTTTATCAAAGAAATTTCCCTTACAAAGATTGATATTCCTTTTATTGCATTTAATGTGGTATGCTCAAAGGGGACTTATATCCGCTCCCTCTGTTCTGATATTGGAGAGAGGCTTGGGACAGTGGCGCATATGTTTAGCCTGATAAGGACAGCCTCAGGCCAATTTAAGATTAGCGATGCTGTTGATATAGATGAACTTGGGAAAGGCAGGATTATAAAAATAGATGAGACATTGGGTTTTATGCCTGAAATAAGGATTAAAAAGGGCTTTGAAGACAAGGTGAAAAACGGTATGCCGATAACCGCATTGTTTATTGAAAAGGCATCATATTTTTTCAAGCTCAATGAAAAGGTAAGAATATACTCAGATGAAAGACTTATTGCTGTTGGCATAGCAAAATACAACAGCGCACAGACAGCGGATTTAAGTGATAAAGAAGCAATCATAAAGATTGACAGGGTGTTGGCATAAGTAAACATACGAAATTATTTTGCTTTGTCATTGCTCGCAATGACAGCTAAAAGAGAGGAGGTGAAAAGATGAAATTAGTAAAGGAGCAGAAGCAAAACATAATCACTGAATATAGGACTCATGATGCTGATACAGGCTCTCCTGAGGTGCAGATCGCAATCTTGAGCGGAAGGATATCGTATCTTACAGATCATTTTAATATTCATAAAAAAGACCACCATTCAAGAAGGGGTCTGCTGATGCTTGTCAGCAAAAGGAGAAAGCTGCTTGATTATCTGAAAAGCAGGGATATGAACAGATATCAGAATGTAATCAGCAAGCTTGGTTTAAGAAAGTAAAAAATACATTAACTTAGTCATAATTAAGCAACGGAGAAGATATAAAAATGATAAAAAAGATTGAAGTAGAATTTGGGAGCTATAAGGTTTCTTTAGAATGTGGAAGGATGGCAAAGCAGGCGCATGGCGCAATTGTCGGTCAATACGGCGATACAGTTGTTCTTGCCACTGCTGTTACATCAGATGAGGCAAAAGAGGGGATTGATTTTCTGCCCCTTACAGTTGATTATCAGGAAAAGGCGTATGCAGCAGGCAAGATTCCAGGCGGATTCTTTAAAAGGGAAGGAAGGCAGAGCGAAAAGGAGATACTTGTCAGCCGGTTGATTGACAGGCCTATCAGGCCTTTGTTTCCTGATAATTTTTTTAATGACACGCAGGTTATTGCATCAGTTCTTTCCGCAGACCAGACCAATTCATCCGATTTCCTCGGGATAATATGCGCCTCAGCAGCGCTGACAATCTCTGATATACCGTTTAACGGCCCCATTGGCGCTGTTAAAATAGGCAGGATTGAGGGCGAGTTTGTAATTAATCCGACATTTACAGAGATGGAAAAAAGCGATTTGAACCTGATAGTTGCAGGCACAAGGGATGCAGTAATGATGGTTGAGGGCGGCGCAATTGAACTCCCTGAGGATGTGGTTCTTGAGGCCATTGCCTTAGCCCATAGAGAGATTCAAAAGGTGATTGATATTCAGCTTGAATTAAAGGCTCTTGTAGGGAAGAAGAAGATGGAGATACAGCCTCTGTCAATCAACAAGGAATTGGAAGAAAAAATAAAGAAAATGTCGCTTGAAAAGATTCGTGAAGCAATACTGATTCCGAGCAAGGCATCGAGGCAGGAGCATCTTGATAAAATCCTTGATGACCTCCATATCCATCTGAAAAAGGATGAGGAGGATATAACAAAGGAGATTACAATCATCTTCCATGAGATTGAAAGAAATGAAGTAAGGAGGATGATTTTAGATAAAAATAAAAGGGCTGACGGCAGGGGATATAAGGATATCAGGCCTATAACATCTGAGGTTGGTGTTTTGCCAAGAACTCACGGCTCTGCCATCTTTACAAGGGGCGAGACACAGAGCCTGTCTGTTGCCACTCTTGGGACAGCTCTGGATGAGCAGAGGATAGACGCTCTGGAAGGTGAGTCTAAAAAGACCTTTATGCTTCATTATAATTTTCCGCCATTTTCTGTCGGCGAGGTGAAAGGATTAAGAGGCCCCGGCCGCAGAGAAATCGGCCACGGCGCGCTGGCAGAGAAGGCGCTGAAGGCAGTTATCCCTTCAAAGGATAAATTTCCATATACACTGCGTGTAGTGTCCGATATCCTTGAATCAAACGGCTCTTCCTCTATGGCAACTGTCTGCGCAGGCACCCTTGCGCTTATGGATGCAGGAGTTCCAATTAAGGCGCCTGTTGCAGGGATTGCAATGGGTCTGATTAAAGAGGATGACAAGATAGCAATCCTTTCAGATATCCTTGGGCTTGAAGACCATCTTGGCGATATGGATTTCAAGGTTGCAGGTACAAGGAAAGGCGTTACTGCAATACAGATGGACAAAAAGATAGCAGGAATAACAAAGGAGTTAAT
>CAKKRA010000113.1 GCA_919902475.1 Nitrospiria bacterium | reverse complement strand
AATAAAGCGCGAAGAGCCGCCAATAAAAGATGTGAAAGAGAGGCTGGAGGGATTTACTCAGGTTGAGAAGGGCTATTCAGATGAGATGGCAGTGGAGCAGGCAAATAGATGCCTGAAATGCAATATCAATACTATTTTTAATGGTGAACTGTGCATTGCATGCGGAGGCTGCGTTGATGTATGCCCCATGAACTGCCTTAAGCTTGTAAACATTTCTGATCTTGCAGGGGATGAAAATTTTGACAAGATGATCCAGAATAAATACGGCATATCAAACGAAGATTATAAAAAGAACAGGGATGAGATTCTATCAGGCGTTAATGGGGCGGCAATGTTAAAGGATGAGGAGAAATGCATACGCTGCGGCCTTTGCGTAAAGAGATGCCCCACAAATGCCATAACAATGGAGAAATTTGAATTTGAGGAGGCCTTGGTAAATGAATGAAAAGGATTCCTGCTGGAATTTACCCTCACGAAAGGGGAGCGGGAATGACGGGAACAGGAGGGGATTTTGAAGAAGGCAATTTTTATATTATTAGCCGCGATAATAAGCATCAGCCTTACTATTATTGCAATCAATACAGGCAATGCACAATCTGACATCCCAGTTGTAGACATCTCCAATTATCCCCAAGAGGCAAAAGAGGGGTATAAAATATTTTCACAAAAGTGTATAAAGTGCCATTCAGCAGCAAAGCCATTGAATGCGCCTTACAGCGGCGAGGCATGGAAGACAACAGTATACCGCATGATGAGGAAAGAGGGCTCATTTCTAACGCAGAAAGAGGCAGACAAGATCTATGCCTTCCTTGTCCAGTATTCAAGCAGCAGAAAGCCAGCACAGGCAGTTGAAACAAAGGGTCTGTCTCTAATTGACGCGGGAAAGAAGGTTTATCAGCAGAGGGGCTGCGCTGCCTGCCATATTGTAGCTGGTGTTGGCGGAAAGGTTGGTCCTGACCTGACTTCAATAGGCAGGAATAGGGACAGCGGGTTTTTATATAAATGGCTAAAAAATCCGCGGGCAGTAAAGCCGGCAGCGATTATGCCTAATCTGAATTTAACTGACAAGGAAATTAAACCGCTTGTGGAATATTTGACAAGTTTAAAATAAGGGGGAATTAAATTGAAAAGTGTTTATAAAATCATATCGCTCGCAGTGTTTTTCAGCGTGATATTAACAGCAGGCGCTGCCTTCGCTGCAAATGGCAGTCAGTTTGTAGCTAAGGAGGTTGTTATAGAGGACCTCGCACAGAACCTTGCAAGATGGTTCGTATGGTTCATCATGTATACTTTTGTGCTTGTTACATGGGTATTGTATGCATTGGTTGTCTTTCTCCATCTGGCAAGGCCGTATATATTGCAGATATTAAATAAATTTACATTAAGGCTCGGCGCTGATTTGTGGTGGACATTCTATTTAACAGGCAGAGACATTGCTGCTGTTGCTGTCTTTGCAATGGGTTTGTTCAATCTTATACCCGGTTATTTGAGCGAGATTCACGGTCTTGTGCCTTGGCCGATGATTGTCGGACCAATTGTCCTCGGCATGTCAATCTTTATGAAGAGCCTTGTTGATGTTGATGATGATCCAACTGCGTTTAAGGTCTACCATGTTTTGGTCTTGGCAGGCTTTGGTATTTACTCTCTCGGGATATACGGAATAGTTCATTAAAGGATGGGGATGAAGATGAAAACATATATAAAGATAATTCTTCTGATAGGCCTGATGCTCACACCTTCTGTTATTTTTGCGTTTCCCTTTGGCCCTGGCCCTGGAAATCTTGAGCCAGCATGCGCGCACTGCCATACAAAAGGCGTATTCGGCGAAGGCGCCAATCAGGGGATGATTGAAATCAGCATAGATAAAAAGGCTGTTAAGCCTGAAGAAGAGATTACTGTTACTGTAAAGACCTCTGGCGGTGATAATGGCGTAAGGGGAATATTCCTTGTAAACAAAGACCAGAAACACCCTGCACGCGATGGATGGGAGATTGTTACAGACTATCTTGGCATGAAATACAATTATGTTGAACAGGGGGTTGCTATAAAGGGCGAGCCTGTAACATGGAGGATAAAGGCGCCAAAAAAGCCTGGAAAGCACTCATTAATGGGAAGGCTTAACTATGGAATAAATCCTGCAGAGGAGATTCCTAAAGACACAGAGAATGCAAAGTTTCTCTTAACAGAGCCGATATATATTGAGGTTGCCGGCGAGGTAATATCAGGCAAAGACCAGATAAGCACAAAAGACCTGTTAAAGATTGTAAATGCACAGTCCTCATTAAGGGAGTTTGCAGACTTTGGCATAAACTGGCTGATGACACTTGTCTCATGGCTGTTATTTACTATGGCAGTATCACTGCATCTGCTCAGGCCGTATTATGTAAGGAATCTTGCCAAGTTCACATTTAATCTTGGCGCTGAGATATGGTGGCTGCTTTATATTTTAGTAAGGGACCTGATGTCAGTATTGGCATTTGTTTATTCATTGCAGATTACATTTCCAAAGCACTTATTAGAGTGGGCAAAACCGCTCGGTGTGAATTATATGGCATATACAATGCCCATGCTCATCGGCTCTATGATACTTGGCGCCGCGCTGGGCTTAAAGCTGATTGGTGATACAGAGCAGAGGCCGAGGTGGTTTGCAATATTTAATATCTTAATGTTAGCAGGATACGGATTTTATACATTCGGTGTATTTTATGCATCTATTGGAATTGATCCGTTGGTGCATAGGCTGGCTGTCCCGTATCCGAGATAGCGACGACACGGCTTCGTCAGATTACGAGATTACAAAATGATAATGAAGGAATTTAAAAAAGAGATCAAAACAATAGATGCTGAATGGCTTAAGGTAAATATCCCTTGTCAGAATGCGTGCCCGATTGAGACAGATGTGTCCGGCTATGTCGGCGCAATAGCAGAGGGCAACTTTATCAGGGCCTATGAGATAAACAGAATGGTCAATCCCTTTACATCTATCTGCGGAAGGGTCTGTGCAGCGCCGTGTCAGGACAATTGCAGGAGAGGAAAGATTGTTGACGAGCCTGTATCAATCCGTGCATTAAAGAGGTTCGTTGCAGACCATGCAAAGGATAACGGTTATAAAGAGAAGCTTGCTGTTGCGCCGCCAAAGGGAAAGAAAGTCGCAATAGTCGGCGCCGGGCCAGCCGGCCTTTCAGCAGCAGACCACCTTGTGCGCATGGGTTATAATGTTACTATTTTTGAGTCGCAGAATATACCAGGCGGCATGATGTATCTCGGCATTCCCGAATATCGCCTGCCGAGGGACATCATAAAATCAGAGATTGATATGATACTTTCCATGGGCGCAAAGCTTAAATGCAATATGGCAGCAGGAAGGGATTTTACAATATCTGATTTAAAAAAGGATTACGATGCTGTATTTATTGCAATCGGCGCGCACAAGAGCCGTGAGTTAAAAATGGAAGGCATTGAGCTTGACGGTGTTTTAAGAGGCGTTGACTTTCTTTTAAATGCAAACCTTGGCTATAAGGTGGATTTGGGGAAAAAGGTATTGGTTATCGGCGGCGGCAATGTTGCTATTGATGTTGCGCGTATTGCAGTGAGAAAAGGAAAGGTAAAATTGGCTGCAGCAGAGGATATAACAACAGCAATTGATGTTGCCCGCGCAGCGCTAAGGATGGGTGAGGCAGAAGAGGTGCACATGGTCTGTCTTGAATCACGGGAAGAGATGCCTGCGCATGAAGAAGAGGTTAATGAGGCGGCAAACGAGGGCATTATTATACACAATTCCCTCGGGCCAAAGAGGATTATTGGCAAAAAGGGCGCTGCAACAGGGCTTGAGGTTGTAAAGGTAAAATCGGTATTTGATGATAAGGGAAGGTTTAACCCAACCTTTGTTGAAGGCTCTGAATCAGTGATTGAGGCAGATACTATAGTTATGGCAATCGGACAGACATCTGATCTTTCATGGATAAAACCAAAGGATGGCGTTGAAATTACATCGTGGCGCACCATAGCTGTTGACCCTGATACACTCGCAACAACAGCAGCAGGCGTGTTTGCCGGCGGTGATGTTGCTTTTGGGCCGAGGCTGCTTATTAATGCCATTGCAGATGGAAAGAGGGCGGCAGAGTCTATTGACAGATATTTAAGCGGGCAGAGGATTGCACAGAAAAAGGAAAAAGAAAAAGAGATGATCGTGAGCTATGTAACTGCCTTTGATGTTGAAAAGACCGTTGAGAAAAAGGAGAGGATACATCCGCCGACCATTCCAATAAAAAGGCGCATTGGCTTTAAAGAGGTAGAAATTGCATATACAGAAGAGATGGCAATAGAAGAGGCAAAGAGGTGCCTGAGGTGCAACCACAGAATTTCTGCTGGCGGTGATTTTTGCTTCCTCTGCGGCATCTGCAAGGATATATGCCCGCAGGACTGCATTGATATGAAGAAGGTGGACAGGGTCAGCATTGAAGGGAATCTTGAAAAACTTATTGGAACAAAGATGATGAAGCTTTTTAAATGGACCCTGCCATCAGAAGGGCCAAAGACATGGATGGAAGGCACTGCCTTTGTAAAGGATCAGGAGAACTGCATCAGGTGCTTTATGTGCCAGAGGGAGTGTCCATTAAACGTTGTTACAATAGAGCAAATATCGCCGATTTATTAATTGGAGGATTCAATGAGCAAACTCGGAAGTTCACAATATATTCAGGATGCAGTAAAGGAGATGTTCAATGATTTTAAAGCTGACAGACGCAGCTTTATCCTTGGAAGCCTTGCTATAGCCGGCAGCCTCCTTTCTGCATTAACCATCGGCATCACATATAGGTCAAAGGTGCTGAATGAGCCGTTTGAAGGCCCGTTTTTCAGGAGAAAGGCAGGCGTCAAATATACTGTATATACAAGGACAGATGGAAATGAGGACTTATCAAAACCTATAAGATATCTTGATGCAGAGAATGTCTGGGAATCAGATTTTGTTGAGGATATTGCATTCAGCAATAGTTTTGTAGTTGTTAAGGTAAAAAACAACGGAAATAAGAAGGCAGTAAGGGGCTTTTACAGATACTGCCCGATATGCGGAAATTTAACCTTCAGTTTTGACGGCAGGGACATTGAGTGTTTAAAGTGCGCAAACAGGTTTGATGCAGAGACAGGCTGGGGCACAACAACCCAGCTAAGATTAATGAAGGCAAATGTGGAGTATGATGACAGTGCGTCAGGATAATAACAATATAGGGGCATGGCGCGTCATGTCTATATTAATAACAGGCATCCTAATTCTTTTACCGGTTACTGCCTCTGCTGCAGGCGCGGATGAATTTCCGATGTATCTGAATGTAACGAATCTGTATTCATCTCTGCAGGAGGTGTCTATCTGGGGGCTGCACTGGATGTTCAGCCTGATCGCATGGATGCTCTTTACACAGGCAATTGCGTTTCATCTGCTCAGGCCGTATTTTCTGAATCTTTTTTCAACCTTTAATTTTCGGATTGGCTCTGATATATGGCTTATGAATTTTATACTGACAAGGGACATGATGGCTGCACTGGCATTTGCGCTTTCGCTTTTAATGACAGCGCCAAAGGTTGTATACATGATGCTTACAGGGACAACAGGGTTTTTATACAGCTCATATAACCTGTGGCTGTTTGCAGGCTCCCAGCTTCTCGGCCTTGCATTACTGCTGAAACTCTTTGTTGAGACAGAGGAGGATGTAAGGGGCTACTACATATTTAACGGACTTGTAATTGTCAGCTATACGATCTTTACAATAGGCATTTATAAGGCATCATATATTGTTGTCTCATTTTTGAGGGGATAGATGGAAGCATATCAAAAAGAAGAAAGATTCAGATTTGCAGGAAAGGCGGTTATAACGCTTATAATCACCTTTGCTGCTGTGATTATAATGTATTGGCTCGGCAAAGGCTATCAGGAATATCTTATTCCTGTTCTCTTTTTTATCTGGATGATGTTTCTGTTGATAGTGGCTGGCGGAGGCAGGAGGTTTAAGCCAATGATTAAGGCTTCCCATGTGGTTGTTAAGAAGCCTTCTCCCTTATCCTTCTTATATGAAGGAGAGAGGTATAAAAGCGAGACACATCCAATGAAGAACTGGCGCTGGAAGAAGAGGAGAGAACATGCGCAGGTATGGGACTACTTTGGCGACGAGGTGATGAGTTTTGAAGGAAAAAGCATATTAATGGAATGGGAAGAAAAGGCGGAGAAAGATGGAAAGAAGCGAAGAATTAAATAATATTTTAAAGAAAACAGAGGAAATTATTAAAGACTGCAGGATTGCAGGCGGCGAGATATATCTCACCAACGAGAGGATTGTTACAAATAAGATATCTTTGCTAAAGAAGATTTCTTTATCATCCAAAACATCCTTTTCCTCAATCCCCCTTGCAGATATTGTTTCATACAAAATAGCGAGGGGGATACCCTTTTTCAGCCTTCCGAGGCTGATTGTTGAATATGCAGAGGGAAAGGGGAACAAGGAGATATTCTTTGAGTTTGCAAGCAAAGATGATGCAAAGGTGTTCTGCTCGGGTATTGAGCAGCGCCTCCGCATGAAAAACAATAATATTAACATTTAATATAGGAGGCACAACATGTCACAGGAACCAAGAAGGAAATTTATGTTTTTAATGATTGTAATCTTATTCATAATTATTTTTGCAGGGGCATTTCTAACAAAGGCGTCAGCAGCAGGCAAGGGAAATGCAGAGGCAGGCAAAAAGGTTTATGATGCAAAATGCACTCTCTGCCATGGCGCTGCTGGAAAAGGCGACGGCCCCGCAGGCGCAAGCCTTAATCCAAAGGCAACAAATTTTACAGACAAGGAAAAGATGAAGAAACCAGACGATGAGCTTTTTAAGTCAATCTCTGACGGCGTGAAGGGAACTTCAATGATTGGCTATGCAGGCTCAACAAGCGAAGCAGACCGCTGGAACCTTGTTGCATACATCAGGTCACTATCCAAGTAAGAGAATTCCCTTTCTCTTGCTTGTTTGTGAAGACCTTTAAAGGGGGTCTTTTCCCCAAAAAAGCACTACCTTCTCCCTTAAAAGGCCCCCTTTTTAGGAATTGAAAAAGGTTTTGACATTTAATTTTAAAGGATTATAATAATAAAAAAAGCAGCTTCTATAAATCCTATCCTAAACAGCAGCAGCCTTAAGGCTCTGATGAAAAGCTAATACGCAGGTTATAAACTGCGGCTACCCATAAAAATGTTTTTCCACTGTTTGACAAGTCGCTTTATGTGAGGAGGCAAGGATGAAGAGATTTCATATTCAACTCCTTCTAATAACAGGCATAATAATATTTTCAGCTTCTGTATCATATCAAAAAGAGCTGCCAAAGATTGAGAAGAATACCTTTACAAGCGCAAAGATATGCGGCGAGTGCCATGTAGAGATATACAATATGTGGAAAAATTCCCTGCATGCAATGTCCCTTGAAGACCCGATATTTCAGGCAGCAAACATAATTGCCTTTAAAAATTCAAACGGCGAGACAAAGGTATTATGCATAAAATGCCACGCGCCGATTACATTCTGGAATAAGGATTACGATTTAAAACAGGAGATAACAAAAGAGGGCATTACCTGCGACTTCTGCCATTCTGTTACAGCATTGAATCTCAACAACAGAGAAAATCCCTTTAAGCTTGAGCCGGGTCTTACAAAGAACGGCCCTTTAGGGGGATTAAAGTCGCCGGTTCACAAGACGCGGCAATTAAAGCTCTTTGAGACATCAGAATTCTGCGGGGCCTGCCACGACTTTACAGACCAGAATAATGTTACTATTCTCGGCACCTATTCAGAGTGGAAGGCCGGGCCATACGCAAAGGAGGGGATACACTGCCAGGACTGCCACATGCCGCGTAAAGAAGGCAGGATAGTTGCTGAAAATGTTAAAAAGAGCAATGTGAAATTTATCAATGAGCATAATATTCAAGGCGGCCATTCAATAGAGCAGGTAAAAAAGGCGCTAAAGGTAGAGGTAAAAGAGGTAAAGAGGTATCCTGATAAGCTGAAGGTCTTTGTAGATGTATCAAATGTAGGCTCAGGCCACATGATCCCAACTGGAACCCCTTCACGAAAGATAGTGCTTGATGTTACTGTTAAGACTACAACAGGCCAGCTTCTCAAAGAACAGAAGATTTATAAAAAAACGCTTGTTGGCGCTGGCGGCATAGAATTTACCAAAGACAGCGAGGCCATGTGCAACAGATCTGCAATTTCAAGCGACAATAGGATTAAGCCGAAAGAAACAAGGAAAGAGGAATTTACATTCTATATCCCGCAGGATGTGCCGGTTACTGTTACTGCGCAGGCCTTTTATCAATACAACCCTGAGATTATCCAGCAGATAGATATTAATATAGAAATGGGCAGGGACGAAAAGGTGTCGAGATGAGCATATCAATAAAAACCGGAAAAAATGCCTCTGACAGCAAGAGGGGTTTTTTAAAACTGCTTTTTCTATCTGTAATGGCAGCGAGCTTTGGCGGCGTAGTTTATCCGATAATCCGCTATCTGTCGCCAGTATCACAGCAGCAGGCAGCAGAAAAGATAGAGATATTAAAAGATGAATTGCCGCCTGGCAAGGCAAAATTCTTTACATACAAAGGCAACCCTGCTGTTGTAATTCATACAAAGTCAGGCTTTACTGCCCTATCCGCTGTATGCACGCACCTCGGCTGTATTGTTAAATGGCTTGAGGACAAGAATGAGCTTCAGTGTCCATGCCACGCAGGGAGGTTTGATGCCGCAGGCAGGGTAATCTCAGGCCCCCCGCCGAATCCGCTGCCGCAGATTGCTGTAACAGAGAGCGGGGTAAAGATTGTTATTGGATAATGTCGGAGGTTTAAAATGGAGCTGATAAAGGATATAAACAAAAAGGTCCTTGACTGGCTTGATGAAAGATACGATGCAAGGCAATGGATAAGGGAAAACCTTACAGAAAAGCTGGTGCATAAGCATATCAACTGGCTTTACTGCTTTGGCGGACTTTCGTTTCTCGGATTCTTGCTGCAGATAGGAACAGGGATCTTTCTCATGATGTATTATATACCAACGCCAAAGGATGCGCTGGCAAGCGTTCAGAATATTGCAAACAATGTCCCCTTTGGCTGGCTCTTTCAGAGGCTCCATTCAATTGGCGCAAATGTAGTGAACCTACTTGTGATGTTTCACATGTTAAGAGTGCTTTATCACGGCGCTTACAAAAAGCCGAGGGAGTTTCAGTGGGTGTCTGGCGTATTTTTATTGCTGATAACAATGGCAATGAGCTTTACAGGCTATCTTTTGCCATGGACACAGCTCTCATACTGGGGCGCAACCATTGGCACAGAGATGCCTGGCGCAACGCCAATAATCGGCGAGTGGCTTGTACAGCTTATAAGGGGCAGCGCGCAGATTACAGGGATAACACTTACAAGATTCTATGCAATACATGCAGTAGTTCTTCCTTTGACATTGATTGCATTTTTAGGCATACATTTTCTGATGATAAGGAAGGTCGGCATAAGCGGGCCGATGTAATATTGAACTTTTTTACCCCTCACCTTAATCCTCTCCCCAGAGGGGAGAGGAAACAAAAACATACCCTCTCATCAGAGGGGAGAGGAACAAAAACAATAACCCTCTCCCCATTGGGGAGAGGGAAGGGTGAGGGGGCAAGGTGCGACATGGCAAAAAAGAAAAAAGAAAAACATGAAGAGGGCGCAGTGCCTTTTGTTCCTGTTCATATAATGAAGGAGATGGCAGCAGCCTTTATATTTTTAGGCATACTGATTCCCCTTGCAATACTCTATCCGTTTGAGGAGTTAGAGCCTGCAAACCCCTTTGTAACACCAGAGCATATAAAGCCTGAGTGGTATTTTCTTGCAGCATATCAGATTCTAAAGATTGTGCCGAGTAAGGTTCTTGGGCTTGCCCTTCAGGGGATTGTAATACTGGCAATAATACTCCTGCCATTCTGGGATACAAATTCAGAGAGGAACCCGAGAAAGAGGCCGCTGTTCAGCATTATTGCTGTTGCCACGATACTGGGGTACATTATACTTACTGCCTGGGGTAAATATTCATGAGATGGAAGATTGCATTAATATTATTTTTAACGCTCTGCCTTAATACAAAACAGTCATCTGCACAGCAGAAAGAGGGAAAGGCGGAGAATGTCTGCATCCAATGCCACAGCCAGCTTGGAGGAAAATTTGCAGAGTCTGTAGAGCAGTGGAACAAGAGCATCCATAAAGAGATGGGAAACAATTGTGAAGGATGTCATGGCGGTGATGCGGCAGATATAGGAAGGGCAATGACAAAGGAGGCTGGTTTTCTCGGCAAACCAAAGCTCTTAGAGATACCTGACTTCTGCGGCAAGTGCCATATAGGCGTTAAGGAAAACTACTCAAAGAGCGCACACGGTATATCTGCTGCTAAAACAGGCGCGCCAAATTGTGTCACATGTCATGGCAATCATGACATTAAGAAGGCGTCCTTAGAATTGATTAATGAGAAAAACTGCACCAGATGCCATACATATGACAGGCCGCAGAAGATAAAACAGGCATTGGCAGGCACAGATAAAGAGATGGCGCGATTGACTGCACAAATAAAGGATGTTAAGGGCAGCAGTATTGATACAAAGAGGCTTGAGGAGAAGCTCTTTGCTGCAAGGAATGCTATTCATCAGGTAACCCATGTCTTGAGCGTAGACAGGATTAGCGCCATGAAGGCAACTACTGACAAGGAGCTGTCAGCAGTTGATGAATCATTAAAGGGAATTGAAAAAGAGATTATAAAAAGAAAAAGGATTGCAATCGGTGTATCGCTCTTTTGTTTCTTTGCAGCAGCCGTAATCATATTATACAGAAAGACATTTTTAAAGCCTGAGAACTGGTTTAAGGTGTAAACCATAATCTTAACCTCTTTACAAAAATGGAGGTGCGCGAGATGAAAAAGAGATTTGAATGGTGGAAGGCAATTCCTCTTAACGCAAGGATTGCTATTATTGTCCTCGCCTCAGTTATAGTTGTCGGCTCATCAGTCGGGGCATTTTACTTCTACGATTTTACACAGCACAATCCAAAGGCATGTGTCATGTGCCACCTTATGCAGCCTGCTTATGACAGCTGGTCTGTCTCTGCGCATAAGAATGTAACCTGCCATGAATGCCACAGGGCAAGCATAATAGAACAGAACAGGCTTTTATTAATGGCTGTCTTTAAGAGGCCCACCACTGTCCCGCCAAGGCACGGCAAGGTTATAGTGCCGTATACAACCTGCATAGAGTGCCACTGGGAGGGCGACCCGAAGATTAAAAAGATAAACAGGTCTTACGGCCATGCAAAACATGTATTTATTGAGCAGATACAGTGCACAAAATGCCATTCAAGGGAGGTGCATAAGTTCCTGCCTGGCGAGCGCTTTTGTCTTGAGTGCCACAAGGAAAAGGTTGTGCATGGCTTTGGGATGGAGGACTTAGCGTGCCTTGACTGCCACATCTACAAGGCAGATGCTAAGGGAGTAGACAGCAAAGACCTAAAGCCTACAAGGGCAAAGTGCCTTGAGTGCCACAAATCAGGCGCAAAGGTAAATTTTCCAAAGGACGGCGCAATGAAATTTGACTGCTACCAGTGCCACAAGCCGCATGTTAAGGCAAAGGTTAAGCCGAGCGCAGAGGACTGTTTTTCCTGTCACAGGCAGATTGTAAATGTCGGCAAACACAGGCTTCATGTCCAGATGATAGGCATGAACTGCATGCAGTGCCACAAGCCTCACGGCTGGAGGGTGACAGAGGCGGTTGCAAAAAAGGAATGTGTAACTTGCCACGCATACAAGGAGCCGGTTACATTTTTACAATAAGGCAGCAGGGGTGGAGCGCAACCCGCCCTTACACCTCCATTATCTCTTCTTCCTTCTTTTTCAGGATATCGTCGATTTTTTTGATGTACTGGTCTGTGGTTTTCTGGATGTCTTCAAGCGACTTGCGGGATTCGTCCTCTGATATCTTCTTTTCCTTCTCAATCTTTTTGACTTCGTCGTTTATATCGCGTCTGATATTTCTAATGGCAACTCTGGAGTCCTCTGCCATCTTTTTTGCAAGTTTGACAAGCTCCTTTCTCCTATCCTCAGTGAGAGTCGGAACAGGAAGCCTGATGATCTTTCCGTCATTTGCAGGCGTAAGCCCGATGCCTGAGGCCTGAATCGCCTTTTCAATATTCTCTATCACCTTTGGGTCCCATGGCTGTATTGTAATAAGCCTGCTCTCCGGAACTGCAAGCGATGCAACCTGATTCAGAGGGGTTATGCTGCCGTAACAATCCACCTTTATACCGTCAAGCAGAGATAAAGACGCCCTGCCTGTCCTTATAGTGGCAAATTCCTTTTTAAGGGCATTAATTGCTGCGTCCATCTTCTCTGCTGTCTTTTTTTTCAGGTCGCCAATCATATTACAATTGTTCCTACCTTTTCGCCGAGCACTATCCTTTTGATGTTCCCGCTCTTTTTAAGGTTAAATACTATAATCGGAAGGCTGTTGTCCATGCAAAGCGATATTGCAGTTGCATCCATTACCTTTAGCCCCTTTTGAAGGACATCTAAATAATTCAGCTTGTCAAATTTCTTTGCATTTTTATTCTTCATCGGGTCAGAGTCATATACGCCGTTAACCTTTGTCCCTTTTAGAATCACCTCTGCGCCAATCTCCATTGCACGAAGGGATGCAGCAGTGTCAGTTGTAAAATACGGGTTTCCTGTGCCGGCAGCGAAAATTACAACCCTCTTTTTTTCAAGGTGTCTTATTGCCCTTCTTCTTATATAAGGCTCTGCAAGCTCCCGCATCTCTATTGCGGTCTGCACCCTTGTTAGAACCCCGCGCTTTTCAAGGGCATCCTGCAGGGCAAGGGCATTTAATACTGTAGCGAGCATCCCCATGTAGTCTGCTGATGCCCGCTCCATTCCGCTTGCACTGGCAACCAAGCCGCGGAATATATTTCCGCCGCCTATTACAACTGCAATCTGGATACCCAGTTTATAAACCTCTTTTATCTCATTGGCAATGGTATTTATAACAACAGGGTCAATGCCGTAGCCCCTATCACCCATCAGAGCCTCTCCGCTAATCTTGAGCATTATCCTTTTGTATCTGATTTTTGGCATTTTATTTTGGAGCCGCCTCTCCGAGTTTAAATCTGATAAATCTTCTTAGCACAATATTTTCACCGAATTTTGCAACCTTCTGGCTGATAATGTCCTTTATCTTCAGCTTTCCATCAGGGTCTTTAATAAAGACCTGCTCTATCAAACAGAAGTCAGCAAAAAACTTATCCAGCTTGCCTTCAACTATCTTTTCAATAACATTTGCAGGCTTTCCTGTCTCCTTTGCCTGAGCCCTGTAAATGTCCTTTTCTTTTTCAATTACATCTGCAGGAACATCTTCCCTCTTTACATACATAGGCGGAATACCTGCGCCTGCAATGTGCATGGCAATATCTCTTACAAGCTCTTTAAACTCCTCATTCCTTGCAACGAAATCTGTCTCGCAGTTTATCTCTACAAGAACGCCTATCTTTGCGCCAGCATGAATATAGGAGCCTACAGCGCCTTCAGCAGCGACCCTGTCAGCCTTTTTTGCTGCTGCTGAAAGGCCTTTCTTGCGAAGGATGTCTATTGCCTTTTCAATATCTCCATCAGCCTCTGCAAGGACCCTTTTACAATCCATTATGCCAGCGCCTGTCTTTTCCCTTAATTCTTTAACCAGTGTTGCCTCAACTTCCATTAAAATCCTCCCAAAACATAGTGTTCAGGGCGGGCAAATGCCCGCCCCTACACATATTATTATGCTCCGCTATTTTCTGCTGCTGACTCCGCTTGTTCTACTTTTTCTCCTGATGCTTGAACAGGCAGCTCTGCTGCTGATACAGCTTCGGTGTGCTTTTCTGCTAAAAACTGTTTTCCTTCAAGAACAGCGTCTGCTGTCTTTGCAGTAAGGAGCTTGATAGCCCTGATGGCATCATCATTGCCTGGTATCACATAGTCTGCTTCATCAGGGTCGCAGTTTGTATCAACTACAGCAACAACAGGGATGTTAAGCCGCCTCGCCTCCATGATCGCAATCTGCTCCTTTTTAGAGTCAATCACAAATATTGCGCCAGGAAGGACATCCATCTCTTTTATGCCGCCGAGTATCTTTTGCAGCTGAACACGCTGCTGTTCTAAGTTAGTTGCCTCTTTTTTAGTCAGAAGCTCAAATACGCCGTTTGCCTTGTCAGAGTCCAGTTTTTTTAGTTTGCTGATACTCTTTTTAATGGTCTTAAAGTTAGTCAGCATACCGCCGAGCCAACGCTGATTGACATAAAACATGCCGCAGCGCCTGGATTCTGCTTCAATGGTTTCCTGTGCCTGCCTTTTTGTGCCTACAAAAAGCACAAGCTCGCCTCTTGCTGCTAAATCTTTTATGAATACAGCAGCATCATTAAACTTCTTAAGCGTTTTTTGAAGGTCAATTATATGGATTCCATTCCGCTCCCCGAAAATGAATTTCTTCATCTTTGGATTCCAGCGTTTGGTCTGATGGCCGAAATGAACGCCTGCTTCTAATAATTCTTTTAAAATTACAGCCATTTTTTTCACCTCCTTGCCGTTTGGTTTTTTCCTCCGCTATCCATCTGCTTACAGAAGGAATCCTGAACATTCAGGACACCGCCTCCTGCAATACGGACAAGCGTGTGGGATATTTTGAACCTTTAATTTATAGCACAAAGTTGTTGCTTTTGCAAGTAAAAATTCCCAATTTGTATAGAACACATAAACTATCCGTATCTGTAGCGCATAAATTGTCCAGTTAGAATGAATGGCAAGGAGGAGCCATTCATAAGGAGGGCGAAACTACTACAGGAGGTTCTGAAAATGAGATTTGAAAAAGTATACGAGGGCTGGAATATAGGATGATTGACGCAGAATGGAGAATACACCCATACTTCTTTTTAAACAAAATGTTACACAGAATATTTTACACTACCCGTCTGACATTTCCTTGACTTAGCCCCTGTCTTTTTCTTATAATTAATTGAGATTAAGAAATGCCTGCCTCAAACCATTAACAGGAGAAAACAATAATGATACTCATCACAGGAGGAACAGGTTTCGTTGGAAGCCATCTTATCAAACGATTGATTGATGGAGGTCATAAGATAAGGTGCGTGATAAGGGAAGGCTCAAAAAAGATTGACAGGATAAAAGGGCTTGGCGCTGAGATTGTGCATGGTGATGTTAATGATGCTGATTCCCTGATTGATGCCTGCAAGGGTGTTGATACAATCGTTCACCTTGTTGGAATAATACAGGAAGAAAAGGGGATGACCTTTCAGTCCGTTCATGTAGACGGAACTCAAAACCTTATTAATGCTGCAAAAAAGAATAATGTAAAGCTCTTTTATTATCAGAGCGCAAATGGCGCAGATAAAGACGGCAAGACCGCATACTACAAAACAAAGGCAGAGGCAGAGGAGATTGTTAAAAATAGCGGCATGGATTATATAATCTTCAGGCCGTCGCTGATTTATGGCGACGGAGACCAGTTTGTATTAAGATTAAAAAAGATAATCCATGATGCGCCAGTAATTCCAATAATAGGCGCGGGCGAATCAAGGCTCCAGCCCATATTTATTGATGACCTTGTTGCCTGCCTTATAAAGGCCATTACAACACCGCAATTAAAAAACAGGACATTCTGTATTGCAGGACCTGAGCAGATAAGATTTAAGGATGTTGTAATGAGGATTGCTGATGCAATGGCTATAAAGAAGCCGAGTTTTCATGTTCCAGTATTTTTTATGCGTCCTGCTGCAATGATTATGCAGAGCATTCTTCCAAAACCTCCTGTTACAGTTGACCAGATAACCATGCTGCAAATGGATAATATATGCGATATAAAGGAGATGAAAGAGGTCTTTAATATAGAACCTATCCCTTTTAATGAAGGGCTCAGGAGGTTTTTAAGATAGATGTCATTAGTCGCCTTTATATATTCAGAGAAATTTGATAAGTATTCTTACGGTGAAGCACACCCTTTAAAGATGATAAGGCTGAAACTCACCTATGAACTTATCAAGGCATACGAGCTTCTTAAATCTCCAAACATATTCCATGTTGAATCTGAATTAGCAAAAGAGGAGGACATCCTTTCTTTTCATACAAAGGAATATATAGAGGCATTAAAAGGGATAGACAGTAACGACTATCCCAAAAATCCCTCGCAATTTGGTCTTGGGTGGGGAGATAATCCCATTGTAAAAGGAATATATGAGGGCTCCTTGCTTTCAAGTGGGGGTTCAATACAGGCTGCAAGACTGATTATGGATGGGAAAGCAAAGATAGCCTTTAATATTGCCGGCGGTCTGCATCATGCTATGCCTGATAGGGCATCTGGATTCTGCTATATAAATGACCCTGTTCTTGCCATAAAGGAATTGCTTAAAAAATATAATAAAATTGCATACATAGACATTGACGCCCATCACGGCGATGGCGTCCAGTATGCCTTTTATGATACTGATAAGGTATTAACCATTTCCTTACACGAAACAGGA